>JADZBT010000121.1 GCA_020851915.1 Alphaproteobacteria bacterium
AGGCAAGGCGGCGTGGTGCAGGTTGTTCGATGAAACGCTGTCGGGGTTGCGCTTTACCGTCGATGGCGAGGAGCTCAATACCGAACAGGCGATCGACCTGCTCTCCGGAAAGGATGGCGAGAAACGCAAGAAGGCGGCGAAGGCGCTGGGAAAGACCTTCGGCGAGAATGCCAAGCTGTTCGCGCTCATCACCAATACGCTCGCCAAGGATAAGGACGTCGAGGACAAGTGGCGCGGATTCGAGCGGCCCATCTCGTCGCGTAACCTCGCCAACTGTGTGGAAGACGAGGTGGTGGACGCACTCATTGCGGCGGTGAAGCAGAATTACGCGCAACTCGCCCATCGCTATTACAAGATCAAGGCCGGATGGTTCGGCAAGGAATCGATGCCCTACTGGGATCGCAATGCGCCGCTGCCGGAGGCGGCAGACAAGGTCTATCCGTGGGACGAGGCGGTGGCGCTGGTACTGGATGCCTATGGCTCCTTCTCGCCGGAGTTGCGGAAGCTGGGACAGAAATTCTTCGACAATAACTGGATCGACGTGCCGGTGCGTCCGAGCAAGTCGCCGGGAGCCTTCGCGCACCCGACCGTGCCCAGCGCGCACCCGTACCTGCTGCTGAACTATCAGGGCAAGGTGCGCGACGTGATGACGCTGGCGCATGAGCTGGGGCATGGGGTGCACCAGCTGCTCTCGGCGGAGCAGGGCGCGCTGATGGCCGATACGCCGCTGACGCTGGCGGAAACGGCATCGGTGTTCGGAGAACAGCTGACGTTCCGCGAGCTGTTGAACCGCGAGAAGGATGGCAAGAAACGCAAATACATGATCGCCGCCAAGGTGGAGGATATGCTCAATACCGTGGTGCGTCAGGTGGCGTTCTGCGAGTTCGAGCGGCAGGTGCATGACGAGCGCAAATCGGGCGAGCTGACGGCGGAACGCATCGGCGAGATATGGCTCGGCGTGCAGCAGGAAAGTCTCGGGCCCGCTATCGTCTTCGAGGAGGAATACCGGTATTACTGGACCTATATCTCGCACTTCGTGCATTCGGCGTTCTATGTGTACGCCTATGCATTCGGCGATTGTCTCGTGAACTCGCTCTACGCGGCCTATGAGAAGCAGCCGAAAGGGTTTCAGGATAAATATTTCGCCATGTTGCGCGCGGGAGGGACGCTCCACCACAAGGAGCTGTTAGCACCCTTTGATCTTGACGCCACCAAGCCGGATTTCTGGCAGCAGGGGCTGGGGATTATTTCGGGGTTCATTGATGAGTTGGAGGGGTAGAAACTCCCTCTCCCTATGGGAGGGGGCGGGGTGAGGGGCCTGTACTCTCATTGAAAGCGCAGGCCCCTCACCCAGCTGCGGCTAGGCTCATACATTCGCCAAGCCTTCGCAACCCTCTCCCTGTGGGAGAGGGGGCAACTCGCAACTTGTAACTCCTTTCCCTTTATTGTAAGCATTGGATAGTTCTAAAGGACAGGGACGCCAATGAAGATCGCCGTACTCAAGGAACGCAGGGAAGGGGAGAAGCGTGTTGCCGCTTCGCCCGATACGGTAAAAAAATTCATCGAGCTGGGCGCGGAGGTGTCGGTCGAGACCGGTGCGGGCCTCGCGTCCTCCATTGACGATGCGGAATATGTGGCGGCAGGCGCGATCATCGCGCGGTCGCCCGAAGGCGCGTGCAAGGATGCGGATGTTGTTCTCAAGGTGCAGCGCCCGCTGAAGCGTGGAGAAGGCGATCTCGACGAGATGGCACTCTGCAAAAAGGGCGCGGTGCTGGTGGGGATGCTCTCGCCGCTGGAATTCCCCAGTGACACCGCGCATTACGCTGATGCGGGCATCACCGCGTTCGCCATGGAGCTAGTGCCGCGCATCTCGCGCGCGCAGGCGATGGACGTGCTCTCATCGCAGAGCAATCTTGCCGGGTATCGCGCGGTCATCGATGCCGTGGCGGCCTTCAATAAAGCCATTCCGATGATGATGACGGCGGCGGGCACGGTGGCCCCGGCCAAGGTGCTGGTGCTGGGCGCAGGCGTCGCGGGGCTTCAGGCCATCGCCACGGCCAAGCGCCTGGGGGCGGTGGTGTCGGCGTTCGACGTGCGTCCGGCGGTGAAGGAGCAGGTGGAGAGCCTCGGCGCGAAGTTCGTCGAAGTGCCGGCGGAAGAGGGCGCAAGCGCCGAAACCAAGGGCGGCTACGCCAAGGAGATGAGCGAGGATTACAAGAAACGCCAGCGCCAGCTCATCCATGACACCATCGAGAAACAGGATATTGTCATCACCACGGCGCTGATACCGGGGCGGCCCGCACCGGAGCTTATCACCGAGGAAATGGTGAAGGACATGAAAGAGGGCGGAGTCATCGTGGATCTCGCGGCGGCGGCGGGCGGGAATTGTCCGCTCACCAAGGCCGACCAAGTGGTGGAAGCACATGGAATCACCATCATTGGCCATACCAATATGCCAAGCCGCGTGGCCGTGGATGCCAGCCGTCTCTATGCGCGCAACCTGCTCAATTTCGTCGCGCTCATCGTGGATAAGGCCAGCAAGCAAATTGCCATCAACTGGGACGATGAGATCATTCGGGGCGCGCTGCTTACCCGCGACGGCAAGGTCGTGAATCCCGTATTGCAGAAGAAGGAGGCGGCGTAAATGTCGAACGCGGAAACCCTCATCGACCAAAGCTCGGAGCGTGTGGCCGAAGAGCTGGAGAACCTGCGCGCGTCACTCGAGGCGCTCCAGAACGAGCATGTGCAGACCATGGTGCAGGGTGTCGATCCGTTCATCGCGGGGCTGACCGTATTCGTGCTTGCTTGCTTTGTCGGATATTACGTGGTGTGGAAGGTGACCCCCGCGCTGCATACGCCGCTTATGGCCGTCACCAACGCCATTTCGGGCATCATCGTGGTGGGCGCCATCATCGCGGTGGGGCCGGAGGGCATGGGTTTTTCGCAGATGCTGGGGTTCGTGGCGGTGGTGATCGCTTCGATCAATATATTCGGCGGGTTCATCGTGACGCAGCGCATGTTGCAGATGTTCAGGAAACGGGGATAGACGGCACATGGGCGCAAATCTTACCGCATTGCTGTATCTGGCCGCTTCGGTGTGCTTTATTCTCGCGCTGAAGGGGCTGTCCTCGCCGGAAAGCGCGCGGCAGGGCAATAAACTGGGCATCATCGGCATGGGAGTGGCGATCATCACCACCCTGTTCAGCCCGATCGTGCAGAGCTATACGCTCATCATTCTCGGTATTCTCGCGGGTGGAGGCATCGGCGCGCTGGTCGCGCAGCGCATCAAGATGACAGCCATGCCGCAGCTGGTGGCGGCGTTCCATTCGCTGGTGGGCATGGCTGCGGTGCTCATTGCGGCAGCGGCGCTGTATGAGCCGCAGAGCTACGGCATCGCCACGGCGGAAGGCATCAAATTCGGCAGTCTCATCGAGATGGGGCTGGGCGTGGTCATCGGTGCGATCACCTTCTCTGGTTCGGTGGTGGCGTTCGCGAAGTTGCAGGGGCTGGTGAGCGGCAAGCCGCTGCGTTTCTCCGGCCAGCATATGCTCAATGCCGGACTGGGTATCGGTATTCTGGTGCTACTCCTTGTGTTTAGCAGTTCGGAATCGACATTCGTTTTCTGGCTGATGACGTTTGCCGCCTTTGCGCTGGGCTTTTTGCTCATCGTGCCGATTGGCGGGGCGGATATGCCGGTGGTCGTGTCGATGCTCAATTCCTACTCCGGGTGGGCGGCGGCGGGCATCGGCTTCACGCTCAATAACCACCTGCTCATCATCACCGGCGCGCTGGTGGGTTCGAGTGGCGCGATCCTCAGCTACATCCTGTGCAAGGCCATGAATCGCTCGATCATCAACGTGATACTGGGTGGATTCGGCGGCGGCGAGGATGCCTCCGCTGCGGGCGGCGGCGAGGAGCAGGGCACGGTGAAGAGTGGCAGCGCCGAGGATGCAGCCTTCATTATGAAAAACGCCAAGTCGGTCATTATCGTGCCGGGCTACGGCATGGCGGTGTCGCAGGCGCAGCACGCAGTGCGCGAGATGTCGGACATGCTCCAGAAGGAGGGCGTCGAGGTGAAATTCGCCATCCATCCGGTGGCGGGGCGTATGCCGGGGCACATGAATGTGCTGCTGGCCGAGGCTAACGTGCCCTATGATCAGGTGTTTGAGCTCGAAGACATCAACCGCGATTTCATGTCGGCGGATGTTGCCTATGTCATCGGTGCGAATGATGTGACCAACCCGGCGGCAAAAACCGATCCATCGAGCCCAATTTATGGTATGCCGGTGCTGGATGTGGGTAGCGCCAAGACCGTGCTGTTCGTCAAGCGCGGCATGGCGGCGGGTTACGCCGGTGTGCAGAATTCACTGTTCTTCCAGAATAACACCATGATGCTGTTCGGCGATGCCAAGAAGATGACCGAAGAGATCGTGAAGGCACTGGGGCATTAGGGATACTGTCATCCCGGACAAGCGTGCAGTAGCACGCGCGATCCGGGATCCATCTTTCCGCATGGACAGGAACATCGTCGCCGGTCAGTAGACCGGCGGTGCGCTCGGACTGCTGTCCTCGACGCACTGGATTCCGGATCTTTTTGTCTACTGACAAAAATTCCGGAATGACAATTCATTATAAAAAAAGGCCGGAGCAATCGCACCGGCCTTTTTCTATTCCACGTTAGGAGAGATTATTCTCCGTCGGAGGTTTTGCGCTGCATCTTGCGCCAGCGGCGAACGGCTTCCTGCTTTTCGCGCTTTTTCTTTTCCGAGCGTTTCTCGAAGTGGCGACGCAGTTTCATTTCGCGGAAGATCCCCTCACGCTGCATCTTCTTTTTGAGCGCGCGCAGAGCCTGATCCACGTTGTTATCGCGTACATTGACTTCTACCAACTTCAATACCCCCTTCCCATAATACTCAGCCGCGCTTTACGCGGCCGGACGGTCTTGATAGTCAAAAATATCTGTTAAGGCAAGCGAATATAGGCATAATGCATCCCCGAAAGGCAGGGAAAATCATGCTGGAAGCTGAAAAAGACGCGATTTTGCAACAAGCGCTGCGCCATGTGCCGTTCGATGGTTGGGGCGACGCAGTGCTCGCCCGTGCCGTTGCAGATGCAGGTTTTGATCCGGTCATGGCCTATCGTGCATTCCCGGATGGGGTGGGCGCGCTGGTGGATCATTTCTGCGCTACCGCCGATCACGCGATGCTGGCGGCGCTGGAGGCGGACAACCTCATGGCCATGCGTATCCGCGACCGTATCGCGACGGCGGTAAGGCGGCGGATAGAATATTATGCACCGCATCGCGAGGCGGTGCGGCGGATGCTGGCGTTCTATGCGCTGCCATCCCATGCGGGCCGGGGCATGAAGAGGCTCTATAGCACGGTGAACGAGATGTGGTACGCGGCAGGTGATACGGCCACGGACTTCAATTTCTACAGCAAGCGAGCGTTGCTGGCGGGGGTGTATAGCAGCACGCTCCTGTTCTGGCTGGGCGATGAGTCGGAGGGATATGCGGCGACGTGGGAATTCCTCGATCGCCGTATCGACAACGTGATGCAGATACAGAAATTCAAAGGTAAGGCGAAAGAGGGGCTGGGGCGGATGAAGAAGCTCTGGTTCGCGGCTTGACCGCTATCACACCGTCATCCTGCGGCTTGACCGCAGGATCTCGTGCAACATGCGGGCAGAGATCCTACGCTTTCGCGTAGGATGACAGCAAACGTACAGGCTAATACGGGAATTCCGGAACTTCTGCCGACTGTTTCTTGCGGAACGCTTCGAGGCGCTTGTCGAGCGCGTCATCCGAAAGTGCAAGAATGGCGGCGGCCAGTAATGCGGCATTCTTCGCGCCGGCCGGGCCGATGGCGAGCGTGCCTACCGGAATCCCCGGAGGCATCTGTACCGTCGAGAGCAGGGCATCAAGACCCTTCAGGCTGGAGCCGTCCATCGGTACGCCCAGTACGGGCAGGCGCGTCGTCGCGGCTGCTACGCCTGCCAGATGCGCGGCCATGCCCGCTGCCGCGATGATGACTTTCAGGCCGTTCTTTTTGGCGTTGCTGAGGTAGGCATGAGCGCGTTCCGGCGTGCGGTGCGCGGACATCACGCGCGCTTCGCAGGGGATGCCCAGGGATTTTAGCGTCGCTTCGGCGTTCTTCATGGCTTCCCAGTCGGATTTGCTGCCCATGATAATGCCGACGACGGGCTTCTTTCCGGCGGGTTTTTTCGTGCTTTTGCTACTCACCTGGTATGCTCCATTCTGTTGTCCCAAGGAATGCGGAGGATAGTACAACTACTCTGAAAATCGCAAGCGAAAAACTGTGGTGGATGTGCAGCATAAACCACGAAAAAACAATGGATAATTCACGTGAAACGGGTAATCGGCTTTGCGAAGGCGGAGAAATTTGCTAGAATCCGCTTGATTCCTCTGTGAACCAGAGAGGCCAAAATGGCAGAAACACCCACGCCGACCGATATACAATCCACGCTGGAGGACGCAATGCTTTCGGGCATTTCGTCGCTTGACCTTAGTCGCTTCGGCATTAGTAAGAGCGAGCTGACGCCCTCTGTGTCGCTGGTGATGTCCGCGCTGTTGGAGCGCGTGCAGGATCTGGGGCGTGAGCATCGCCACACCAAGGAGCGCCTGTCCGAGCTTGAATCGCTGGTGGATGTCGATTGCCTCGTGCCAATACCCAACCGGCGTGCCTTCATGCGCCGGCTCAACTGGGCGATCTCGATGCATGACCGTTACGGCCATCCTTCGTCGCTCCTGTTCATTGATCTCAACAACCTCAAGCAGGTCAATGATGGCTACGGGCATGCTGCGGGCGATGCTGCCATCAAGCATGTGGCGGAGCTGCTGGTGAAGCATTTTCGCGATTCCGATTTTATTGCACGGCTGGGCGGCGACGAATTCGGGGTGATATTGTATTACGCCGATGAAGAAGAGGCCCAACAGAAAGGGCATTTCCTCGCGCGCACGATCATGCAGGAACCGCTGGTATGGGGAGGCGTCACACTGTCGCTTTCGGTGGCGGCAGGGGCGCATGGCGTCCGCCGGGGTGAGACTGCGGAAGCCGCACTCGCGGCGGCGGATATGGCTATGTACATGGATAAGAAGCGGATGAAAGAGCTGTTCTCGGAAGTTGGTACAGCTTCGTAGAGATTTTCGCTACGCGATAATATCCGGTTCGAGCATGATCTCCAGCCGGGTGACCTCTTCCTTCACTTCCAGTTTTTTGCGCTTCAGGCGCATCAGGCGGAGCTGGTCGCCGTGGTAGGAAGACGAGAGTTCCGTGATCTCATTGTCCAGCGCCCGGTGCTGCGCCCGCAGCGACAGAAGCATGTCCATGATCGCAGCTTCATCCATAGTAACGCCGTACCCACATTGTTTAGACAAGGTAATCCGAGGCAAATACTATAGCAAAAATCCCGGGAAAATACACGCGAAAATATGCGGATTAGGCGGTTTTTTTAAGCCCTTTCCAGCGCTTAACCATATCCGTGTCAATTCCCAGCAGGTCAAGTGTGCGGCCTACGGTGTGGTTCACCATGTCGTCGATGGAGGCCGGACTGGTGTAAAAGGCCGGAACCGGCGGGGCGATGATGGCGCCCGCCTGCGCCAGTCGCAGCATGTTTTCCAGATGAATGGCGTGCAGCGGGGTTTCGCGCACCATCAATACCAGCGGGCGGCGCTCCTTGAGGGTGACGTCGGCGGCGCGTGACAGCAGGCTGGAGGTCACGCCCGTGGCGACTTCGGACATGGTGCGGATGGAGCAGGGGGCGATGACCATTCCCATGGTCTTGAAGGAGCCGCTGGCGATGGTGGCGGCGATGTCGGTCGCGGGATGGCAGATGTCGGCCAGCTTCTGCACACCCGCAAGCGTATAGCGGGTTTCTGATGCGATGGTCAGTTGTGCGGATTTGCTGACGATAAGGTGGGTCGTGATGCCCGAGTCGCGCAGCACCTCCAGCATGCGTATGCCGTAGATCGCGCCAGAGGCCCCGGTGATGCCGATGACAAGATGTTTCTCGTTTTTTGCGCGCATTTTATGTAATCAGAAGCCGGTTGTTATTTTTATGCAACAGGAGTATAATGCCCCTTCGTCACATTACCAGCTATCAACACCAAGGAGGCAGCAGTATATGGCACTGAATGGACATATTCGCGTACTGGAGCAGAAGCATGCCGAATTTGAAAAGCTTATCAAGGACGAAATGACGCATCCGTTACCGGATTTTGCAAATATTGCAGAAATGAAGAAGCAAAAGTTGAGGGTGAAGGAAGAATTGAGCAAGCTCCGCATGTCGCCAGAGCGTTTTGAGTACGCCTCTTAGGCAGACCGAGAGAACGGAAAAAGAAAGCAGCCCTTCGGGGCTGCTTTTTTGTTACCTGAATCGCGGCAATTCTAGTCTGTGTAGCCCCGATGCAGGGGGTGATCGGGATTATCCGCGATAGTGAAGCTGAGGGACGTCGTAGAAGCGGCCGCAGCGGGCGCATCGGCAAAATTATCCGGCGTGGGGGCCTTGTTGTCTTGCAGGGCGACGGCATTTTCCCATGCCGCGAGCCATGCATCCTCCATGGCGCTTGAGGCGCTGGGAGGGGCGAAAGATATGACCTCCGCTTTCGCTTCTTCTGCTGGCGATTCAACGCAGGGAGCGCTGCCGTATGCCTCTTCCTCCGCCTGATCGCTGGCGAACGGGCTGCCGGTGTGCTGCTGTGTAACGGCCTCCTGCCACGCCTCTCTCCACGCCTCATGCAATGCCTCGGGAGAGGGGGGTGGTGCGACCAGGGCGGGGGTAGCCATCGCGCTGGGGGCTCTGGGGGGCATCGGGATAGGGATAGCGCGCTCCACCGGCGGAGGCATCTGGGTATTGGGGTTGGAAGCCAGTG
>JADZBT010000122.1 GCA_020851915.1 Alphaproteobacteria bacterium
AAGAAGCTCGTCGAAAAGGAAAAGCCGGAAGTCTGGGACGTGCTCGACGAAGTCATTCGCGAGCATCCCGTGATGCTGAACCGCGCGCCGACGCTGCACCGCCTTGGTATTCAGGCGTTCGAGCCGGTGCTCATCGAGGGCAAGGCGATCCAATTGCATCCGCTCGTGTGCACGGCGTTCAACGCCGACTTCGACGGCGACCAGATGGCGGTACACGTACCGCTCTCCATTGAGGCACAGTTGGAATCCCGCGTGCTGATGATGTCTACCAACAACATCCTCAGCCCCGCGAACGGCAAGCCGATCATCGTGCCGACGCAGGACATCGTACTGGGACTCTATTACCTGTCGCTGTCCGCAGACGGCGAGCCGGGCGAGGGCATGGCCTTCACCGATATGGCCGAGATCCAGCATGCGCTCGATAACAACATCGTGACGCTGCACAGCAAGATCAAGGCGCGCTTCACCTCCATCGACCGTGACGGCAAGAAGGTCACCCGCGTGGTGAACGCCACGCCGGGCCGCATGATGATCGCTGCAGTGCTGCCGCGCCATCAGGAGCTGAGCTTCGAGAACGTCAACAAGCTGATGACCAAGAAAGAGGTCAGTAAGCTCATCGACCATGTGTACCGCCATTGCGGCCAGAAGCGCACGGTGATCTTCGCCGATCGCCTGATGGCACTGGGCTTCACGCAAGCCTGCAAGGCCGGTATCTCGTTCGGCAAGGACGACATGGTGATCCCGCCGACCAAGGACAAGCACATCGGCGAGACCATGAAAGAGGTGAAGGAGTTCGAGAAGCAATATTCGAACGGTCTTATCACCAGCGGTGAGAAGTACAACAAGGTGGTGGACGCCTGGTCGCGCTGCACCGACCGCGTGGCGGACGATATGATGAAGCATATCTCCGGCAGCGTGGCGGGCAGTAAGGCTGCGGCCAAAGGTGTGAAAGACATCAATTCCATCTACATGATGGCGCACTCCGGAGCGCGCGGTTCCGCTGCACAGATCAAGCAGCTGGCCGGTATGCGCGGACTGATGGCGAAGCCCTCGGGCGAGATCATCGAGACCCCCATCAAGTCGAACTTCAAGGAAGGTCTGTCGGTACTCGAATACTTCAATTCCTCACACGGCGCGCGTAAAGGTCTGGCCGATACGGCGCTCAAGACCGCGAACTCCGGTTACCTCACCCGCCGTCGGGTGGATGTGGCGCAGGATTGCATCGTGATCGAGGAGGATTGCGGCACGGAGCGCGGCCTCGTCGCACGCGCCCAGATCGAGGGCGGTGAGATCGTGGTTCCGCTGTCCGAGAAGATCCTGGGACGTACCTCGTCGGTGGCGGTGCATAATCCGGTGACGGGCGAGAAGATCGTCAATGCCGGTCAGTTGATCGATGAAGACATCGTGGATCGCATCGATGAGGGCGGCGTGGAGTCGGTTCTTATCCGCTCGGTGCTGACCTGCGAGAGCGACGGCGGCGTATGCTCCAAGTGCTACGGGCGCGATCTCGCGCGCGGAACTCCGGCGAATCTCGGCGAGGCCGTGGGCGTTATCGCCGCACAGTCGATCGGCGAGCCGGGCACGCAGCTTACCATGCGTACCTTCCACATCGGTGGCGCGGCGCAGAAGGGCGCGGAGCAGAGCAGCATCGAGGCGACGCATGATGCGGTGGTGGCCTTCACCAACCGTAACATCGTGACCGACAGTAAGGGCCGTCACATCGTGATGAGCCGTTCCTGCGAGTTGTTGCTGCGCGACGAGAAGGGCTCGGAGCGCGCGCGCTTCAAGGTTCCTTACGGCGCTAAGCTGTACGCAGATGAAGGTCAGTCCGTGAAGAAGGGCGTGAAGCTCGCCGACTGGGATCCCTATACCATCCCGATCATCACCGAGCGCGAGGGTATCGCGCATTACCGCGATCTCGTCGAGGGCATCTCGATGCGCGAAACGGTGGACGAGGCGACCGGCATCTCCAACAAGGTGGTGGTGGACTGGCGTCAGCAGAGCGGAAGCTCGGATCTCAAGCCGCGTATCGCCCTGCGCGATTCCAACGGCGAGATCATCACGCTGGCGAACGGTCTGGAAGCCCGTTACTTCCTGCCGGTGAACGCATTGCTCGCGATCACCGATGGCCAGAAAGTACAGGCGGGTGACGTCATCGCACGTCTGCCGCGCGAATCTTCGAAGACCCGCGACATCACGGGCGGTCTGCCGCGCGTGGCGGAGTTGTTCGAAGCCCGCAAGCCTAAGGATCACGCAATCATCGCGGACGTCGACGGCACGGTGGAATTCGGCAAAGACTACAAGACCAAGCGCCGTATCATCCTCCAGCCCAAGGACAAGAGCATCGAGCCGATCGAGTACCTCATCCCCAAGGGCAAGCACATCACTGTGAACGAGGGCGATTTCCTCCGCAAAGGCGATCTGCTGATGGACGGTAACCCGGTTCCGCACGACATCCTGCGCGTCATGGGTGTCGAGGCGCTGGCCGAATACCTGACCCGCGAAGTGCAGCAGGTATACCGTCTGCAGGGTGTGGCGCTCAACGACAAGCACATCGAGGTGATCATCCGCCAGATGTTGCAGAAGGTCGAGATCACCGATGCCGGTGAGACCACCTTCCTGGTCGGCGAGCAGGTGGATCGCGAGGAATTTGTCGAGGTCAATGCCAAGGCTCAGAAGCAGGGCTACAAGCAGGCGGCGGCCATCGCGGTACTTCAGGGTATCACCAAGGCCTCGTTGCAGACCAAGTCGTTCATCTCGGCGGCGTCCTTCCAGGAAACCACCCGCGTGCTTACCGAAGCCGCCGTGGCCGGAAAGACCGACAAGCTGGTGGGCCTCAAGGAGAGCGTCATCGTGGGCCGACTCATCCCGGCAGGTACGGGCAGCGTGGTCAACAAGATGAAGCATGTGGCGCAGGAGCGCGACAAGGCGCTGCTGGCGACGCAGGCTGCGAACGATACCTCGTCCGAGGGCGAGGATTTCGTGGACAGCGGCGATGCACCGCAGGCGCTCACCGGCAGCTGATCGGTAAGCGATACGACCAAAATAAAAAAGCCCTCCGGTAACGCCGGAGGGCTTTTTCTTTATGTATAATTGGCAGCAGGCCCCTCATCCCCCGCCTTCTCCCTATGGGAGAAGGGGCTTTCTTATCCCCTCTCCCATAGGGAGAGGGTTAGGGAGAGGGGCCTGCGCTCTCTGTATACGCTATTTACACAGCGCCTTCATCTTGTCATACGCTTTGGAGAATCCTTTCAGCGAATAGCGGTCAGTGGAATGAGAGCCTTTCTGCGAGGTTCCTTTGGCTTCCAGGCGGTTGCCGCGCTTGATGCCTGCCACCAGTGCTTTGTCGCCGGCCTCGTCGTAGGCCCAGGCAATGGCATCGCGCGTGAATAGTTTTTGTGCCTTTCCGCCGTCGATACGCACTTCCACCTCGCTGCCGTTCTGGTAGGGATAACCGGAGGAGAGGCTCACTTCATCCGCGCCCTTGTCGCGGTGGGTGACCAGCAGGTAGGGTTCGCCGCGTTCGGAATAGTTACCGATCTTCTCGACCGGTGCGCTGGCGATATAGCAGGTCTTCGCGCCATTCTGGGTGAGGGTGTAGGCGTTCCAGTCGCCGAAGCTTCCCTGCAATTCCTGTGCGGATGCAGCAGCGGAAACAAGGAGAAGAGCGGAGACGGTAAGGGAAACAGGTATGATTTTCATGCTGCGGAGATTAGCGTATTGCGTTCAGATTGCAAGATGGTAGCCCCCATTCTCTCCACGAATGGAGAGGCAGCCGTTGCTGAAACGCTCCAGCTTCTGCCGCAGGCGGTGGATATGGGTCTCAAGCGTGCGGGTATCGATGTCGCCGCCATATCCCCAGACCTGATGGAGTAGCGTATCGCGCGGGATGGCCTCCGTTGCGGCGCATAGGGATGAGAGGATGATCGTTTCTTTCTCGGTGAGCGTCAGGCTGTCGCCTTCGTTGACATGGGCGATGCGCCGCGTGGCGGGAAGGAATCGGTACTGCGGCCCCAGCGCATGGAAGACCGGCATGCTGGCAACGCTCTCGATGGCCTCGCGCAGCTTCGGGAGTTGCAGAGGCTTGCGGAGCTTTCGCGCTGCCGGGATGTCCGCGCCTTCACCCAGTAGGATGACCGGCGGTGCAGGGTGGGGAAGTGTTGGCAGGGCCGTGCCGGCATCGAGCAGCAGCACGTCGCAGCCTTCGGGGGTGGCCCGCAACGCGACGGGTGCGCCGGAGTGGAAATAATCGGGGAGGATGGCCGAAAGCAGCGGGTTATCGGAGATCAGGCAGGTGGCGATAGCAGTGGTCATTTGGCCAAAATTGCGTTATGGAACGGTGCATCAGGATGGTACTATACCGAAAGAAAGCCGAAAAACCAATGCCAGTACAGATAGAAGCATTACTCGCAGTTGAGCGCGCCGTGGCCGACCTCCGCCGGGGCTTTCCGGTGTATGTCACCGGCGGGAGTGCGTCATGGCGGGTCGCGGCGGCAGAATATGGCCTGTCCGCGCTGGCGGGGCCAGCGCCGCAATTCCTGCTGCTTGCGGCGACGCGCGCGAAGCGCCTCGGGGTGGATGTTCCCGGGAAGGCAGAAGTGGTGCGTATTGCGCTTGCTCCTGGCATCACGGAAGAGGCCATACAGCGTCTGGTCGATCCCTGCCATCGCGAGGGCGCACTGCCCGTGCTGAAGGTTGAACCGGCACTGGCGGAAGATGCACAGCTGCTTCACCTTGCCAAGATCGGCGAATTACTGCCTGCCGTACTGGTGGCGCGGGCAGATAAGGCGCTGGAGCCGCATCTGCTCACCGTGTCCGTAGAAGCCATTGCCGGGTACGAGACCTCGTTGGCACTGTCGGTGCGCCGGGTAAGTGAGGCGGCTGTGCCGCTCAGGGATGTCAGCGATGCGCGGGTGGTGACGTTCCGTCCTATCACCGGCGGGTATGAACATCTGGCCATCATCGTCGGCCAGCCGGAAAAGGCCGATGCACCCGCAGTGCGCGTGCATTCCTCCTGCATCACCGGCGACGTGCTGGGTAGCCTGCGTTGCGATTGCGGCGACCAGCTGCGCGGCGCCATACGCGCCATCGCCGAGGCCGGGGCGGGCGTGGTGGTCTATCTCAATCAGGAAGGACGCGGCATCGGCATCGCCAACAAGATGCGTGCCTACGTGTTACAGGATGGCGGCCTCGACACCTTCGCCGCCAACGAGGAGATCGGCTACGACGCCGACGAACGCGGTTTTCTCATCGCCGCGCAGATATTGAAAGAGCTGGGCCTCACGCGCATCCGCCTGATGACCAATAATCCGAATAAGATTTCCGGTCTGACGGCCCACGGCATCACGGTGGTGGATCGCGTGCCGCTCGTCATCACCCCGACCGAGACCACGGAATTCTACCTCGATACCAAAGCTAGAAAAGGCGGGCATTTGTTTTAGCTATCATCCTACGGCACGCAACGCGTGACCGTAGGATCTCTCTCCAACATGGCATGAGATCCTGCGATCAAGTCGCAGGATGACGGCGTTTCATTTCCCGTTCTTCAGCGCCCGGATGATCCCGTGCAGCGTACGCACATCCTGCCCGGTGAGCTGTGCGCGGGTGAGGAGGGAGCGGATATTATTCACCATACCGGGGCGCTTCTCCGCGACGCTCCAGAACCCGGCATTGTCCAGTTCTCCTTCCAGATGCGCGAACAGCGCCAGTATCTCCTCCTTGCTCGCGGGGGATTGGTTGGGGTCGTCTTCTGACGGTTTGCGCTTGTGATTACGGGTAATAGCGTTCGGTGTTTCCATCTGGCTCACCCACCATTCATATCCCGTGATCACCGCCGATTGCGCGATATTGAGCGATGCATGCTCCGGATGTACCGGAATGGTCAGTAACGCGTCGGCATAGGCGATGTCCTCATTGGTCAGCCCCGTGCGCTCCGGGCCGAACAGAATGGCTGTTGTACTCCCTCCCCCTAATGGGAGAGGGGAAAATATTTCCCGTGCCGTTACCACTGGTTTCACTATGCCGCGATGGCGCGAGGTGGTGGCGTAGAGCATCTGCACGCCGGTGACCGCGTCCTCGAGGGTTGCATATACCTTCGCCCTATCGAGAATATAGGTCGCATGCGCCGCCATCGCCTCAGCGGTGGGGTTGGGCCAGCCGTCGCGCGGGGCGACAAGGCGCAGTTCCTTGATACCGAAATTGGCCATCGCGCGTGCCACGGCGCCGACATTCTCGCCCAGTTGGGGTCGCACGAGGATGAAGATGGGAGGGGTCATAAGAGTCATCCTGAATTTATTTCAGGATCCATCGTGCCGCCAGTGCCATGCGGAGAGATGGATGCTGAAACAAGTTCAGCATGACAAAATCACCCCTTCGCCTCATCCTTCATCAGCTTGTAGGTGATGCTGTCATGGAGCGCGTTGTACGAGGCGTCGATGACGTTGGGGGAGACGCCCAGCGTCGTCCAGCGTTCGCCGTCCTTGTCCTCGGTTTCGATGGTCACGCGGGTGATGGCCTTGGTGGCCTCCTGCGGGGTGAGGATACGCACCTTATAGTCCACCAGCTTGATGTCCTTGATGCGCTTGTAGACGCGCCCCAGCGCCTTACGCATGGCGGAATCGAGCGCATTCACGGGGCCGTTGCCTTCGGCCACCGTCAACACCATCTTGCCGCCGATGTCGAGTTTCACCGTCGCTTCCGACATGGTGACGAGTTTGCCGCGCGCATTGTAGCGGCGCTCGTCGAGCACGCGGAAATTCAGCAGCTCGAAATAATCCGGCACGGTATCGAGCTCCCGGCGCGCCAGCAGCGCGAAGCTGGCATCCGCGCCCTCATAGGCATAGCCGTCCTGCTCGCGCTCCTTGACCTTCTTCAGCAGGGCAGGGAGGCGCTCGTCGCCGTCGCGCACATCCACGCCCAGCTTCTTCAACTGCGCGAGGAGATTGGATCTCCCGGCCTTGTCCGATACCAGGATGGTCGTGCTGTTGCCGACCAGTGCCGGGTCGATATGCTCATAGGCGCTCTTTTCCTTGGCGACCGCCGAGACATGCAGCCCCCCCTTATGCGCGAAGGCGGCGCGTCCCACGTAGGGCGCGTGGCTGTTGGATGCGCGGTTCAGGCGCTCATCCAGCATGCGCGAGAGGTGGGTAAGCTTCGTGAGCTTCTCCGGCGTCACGCCCGTCTTATAGCCAAGTTTCAGCATCAGCGTCGGGATGAGGGAGATGAGGTTGGCGTTGCCGCAGCGTTCGCCCACGCCGTTGATGGTTCCCTGCACTTGCCGTACGCCCGCCTGCACGGCGGCCAGCGAATTGGCGACGGCGTTCTCGGTGTCGTTATGGCAATGGATGCCGAGATGGCTTCCCGGGATCTCGGTGGTGACCCGGCGCACGATGTCGCCGATCTCATGCGGCAGCGATCCGCCGTTGGTATCGCACAGTACTATCCAGCGCGCACCCGCCTCATAGGCCGCCTTGACGCAGGAGAGCGCATAGTCGGGATTGGCCTTGTAGCCGTCGAAGAAATGCTCGGCGTCGAACACGGCCTCGATCTTTTTATCCTTCAGCAGCTTCAGGCTGTCGCGGATCATCTTCAGGTTTTCGTCGAGGCTCACCTCGAGGGCCTTCTTCACCTGAAAATCCCAGCTCTTGCCGACGAGGCATATCGAGGATACGCCCGTATCAAGCAGGGCGGCGAGGCCGGGGTCATTGGCGGCGCTGCGGCCTGCGCGGCGCGTCATGCCGAAGGCGGAGAGTTTCGCTTTTTTCAGCTTGGGCGTGGCGGCGAAGAAGGCATCGTCCACCGGGTTCGCACCCGGCCAGCCGCCTTCGATATAGTCTATGCCGAAGGCGTCCAGCGCCTCGGCGATGGCCTGCCGGTCGGCGAGGTTGAAATCCACGCCCATCGCCTGCGCGCCGTCGCGCAATGTGCTGTCGTACAGATATACCCGGTCGGTCATAGTCTATCCCTACAAACGAAAACAGCGGCCACTCCGGGCCGCCGTTTTTTCTATTCCTATTGCGATAAGACGCTTAGCCCTGACGCGCCTTGAAGCGGGGGTTTTTCTTGTTAATCACGTATACACGTCCCTTGCGGCGCACGACGCGGCAATTCTTGTCGCGGGTCTTTGCCGACTTCAGAGAGCTGAGAACTTTCATTGTCTTACACCTTATAATATAATCACGTATCGCAAAACGGACGGATTAACTACACGCCCCTACAGGGAATGTCAACGCCTTCTTACGTTTTTATTCACATAATTCCACACCCCGGACAAGCGGCGTAAGCCGCGCTGATCCGGGGCCTCATGGCGGGATCCCGGATAGCCTTTCAGGCTTCCGGGATGTGGGTGAATGGGAGGCGCTGGTTCCCGGCAATAAAAAACGGGGCCGATGGCGCGACCCCGTTTTTCGCTAATGTTAACGGATTTGTCTTAGGCCTCTTCGACCGCTTCTTCCTTGGTGACTTCCTTGGAATTCGGGTCTTTCAGCACATAGCCGCGTCCCCAGACGGTCTCGATATAATTCTCGCCGCCGGTGATCTGCTGGAGCTTCTTGCGGAGCTTGCAGACGAACACGTCGATGATCTTGAGCTCCGGCTCGTCAATGCCGCCATAGAGGTGGTTGAGGAACATTTCCTTGGTGAGCGTCGAGCCTTTACGCAGCGACAGCAATTCAAGGATGGAGTACTCTTTGCTGGTGAGATGCAGCGGCTTGTTATCCACTTCCACCGAGCGGTTATCGAGGTTGACCGAGAGCCTGCCGGTGCGGATGATCGACTCGGAGTGGCCCTTGGAACGGCGCACAATCGCTTGGATTCGCGCGATAAGCTCGCCCTTGTTGAAGGGCTTGGTGATATAGTCGTCGGCGCCGAATCCCAGTCCCTTGATCTTCTGGTCGGGGCCGCTGAGGCCCGACAGGATGAGAATCGGGGTCTGCACCTTCGCGGCGCGGAAACGGCGCAATACTTCATAGCCGTCGATATCCGGCAGCATCAGGTCGAGTATGATGATGTCGTAATCGTAAATTTTGCCGATCTCCAGGCCTTCTTCGCCGAGTTCGGTGGTGTCGCAGATGATGCCTTCCGAGGCGAGGGAAAGCTCGATGGCCTTTGCTGTCGATGGATCGTCTTCAACCAGTAATACACGCATGGGCCGCTCCTGTTAAAGTGTTTACCCTGTCACCCGAAGGTTAATTTTTATTATTATCCGAACATACTATCCATAAATTATCGCTTTTGCTAGCTAAATGTTAAGAGTTTTATGCTATGATACGTGTCCTTGCCACTACATATAGTGGTTTCACGCAAAACTCCCGCCTAGCCTCGCGCAACTTAGTTAAAATTTTAATGATTGAGCCGTCTGCCGCAATGGGCTATTCAGGGGGCATGAACGCACATACGATCACAACGGACATCGCCATACTGGGCGGCGGCATGGTGGGCATGACGCTGGCGCTGGCGCTGGCGCAGCGCGGCATGCGCGTGACGGTGCTGGAGCGCACCTCCATGGAGCGCCAGATCGCGCCGGAATTCGACGGGCGGGTGAGTGCCATCGCGCACGGCTCGGCCAATATCTTCAAAGCGCTCGGTGTGTGGGAGGCGATGGCGTCCGACGCACAACCCATCCTCGACATCCGCGTGGTCGATGGTGAATCCCCGCTGTTCCTGCATTACGATCACCGTGCGGTGGGCGCGCCGCTGGGGCATATCGTCGAGAACCGTGTCACCCGCGAGGCATTGCTCGCCGCCGCCGAGCAGCAGGAGCGCCTCACGATCATTGCGCCCGCGAATGTGGCGACGGTCACCCGCGATGCGTTCCGTGCCACTCTATCGCTCGCCGATGGCCGCACCATTACCGCCGCGCTGCTGATAGCTGCCGACGGCAAACGCTCCTTCCTGCGCGCACAGGCGGGCATTGGTGCGCTCGAATCCGATTATAAACAATCGGGCATCGTCTGCACGGTCGCGCATGAGCATCCGCATCACGGTGTCGCGGTAGAAAAATTCCTGCCCGTCGGTCCGTTCGCGATGTTGCCGATGACCGGCAACCGCATGTCGCTGGTCTGGACGGAGCGCACCGATCTCGCCGCCGCCATACTGGCGCTTTCCGATGCGGAATTCCTGCAAGAGTTATCGCGCCGCTTCGGCGATTGGCTGGGCGCGCTGCGCGTAGCGGGGCCACGTTTTTCCTATCCGCTCGATTTCCTGCTGGCCGACCGCTATGTGGACACGCGCCTCGTGCTGGTGGGTGACGCCGCGCACGGCATGCACCCGATCGCGGGGCTGGGGGTGAACCTCGGCTTCCGTGACGTAGCGGTGCTGACCGACCTACTGGAGCAGCGTTTCCGCCTGGGGCTGGACCTCGGCGCAGCGGATGGTCTGGAAGCCTATGAACGCCTGCGCCGCTTCGACGTCACGCTGATGATGGGTGTGACGGACGGCCTCACCCGGCTATTCTCCAACGCCGTGCCTCCGGTGAAATGGGCGCGCCGGTTCGGGCTCGCCGCAGTCAACCAGCTTCCACCGCTCAAAAAGCTCTTCATGCGCCACGCGATGGGCATACTGGGCGACCTGCCCACGTTGATGCGCGATAGGGAATACGACAAAGCCGCTTAGAGCTTCCGCGCCTCGTCGGCCAGCATGATGGGGATGCCGTCGCGGATGGGATAGGCGAGTCCTGCCTTCTTGCTGATGAGCTCCTGCGCCTCTTCGTCATACTGCAGCGGCCCCTTGGTGAGCGGGCAGACCAGCATGGAAAGCAGCTTCGGATCGACGGTATATTTGGTTTTGAGCATGGCGTGCATCATAGTGTTTCCGCCGCTCCGGACAAGAAATTTCGCTGTGTTTAACGAAACGCTTGCAAACCGAAAAACTTTCCCTATTATCCGTCACCACTTCACACGCCGAGCGGGCGTAGCTCAGGGGTAGAGCACAACCTTGCCAAGGTTGGGGTCGAGAGTTCAAATCTCTTCGCCCGCTCCAATTTTTCAATGGGTTATCGAGTTAACGAATGACCCCTAAATCCCCCAGTAAGCACATAGTAAGCGCCCAAGAAAAAGCGTCAAAAGCCCATTTTGATCCCCGTGAGATAATGATTCTGGAGGGCTTTACCGCCAAGTATAGAAAAGGTGATGTTGCCTGGCCCGAAGCCAGTCGCGAGAAATTCTCTCAGCTCCTGCAGGAAGCAGCTTGCGGATATTTGTGCCGAGATAAAAGGCCGTCTGAACAAAAAGAAATCCTTGAGGATCTGGCTAGATCTGCAGTCTGCTTAACCGAGAAGATGGAACCGGTCTTATTGTCTATCCCCTTGATTGAGGCGCTACGCGAGAATAGCCCCGATAGGGTATACCTTCAGGGTACGAGTCGTTTGAGAAGCTTGCTGGTGGATCTGCGATTACTCGTAGAGGCTGCTACCGCCGCCGCCAATAACATAAAGGTGAAGGCTGGACGACCAACTAGCGATGGTTCGTTGACGGCTACTGTTTTTAGTTTTGTACTTGCTTGGGAACTAGCTACTGGAAAACGCGCCTCTACAAATGTAGATAAAACAGGGGTGGTTCGTACAGGCCCGTTTGTTGATTTTGTCTGCCAGGCTATCGGCTTTCTGGATCCACAGTTTTTAAGGCGCCATGCTTCCGGTAAGACCATAGCTGATGAATTGCAAGTTATTCGAGAAACTCAAGCATCGCCGAACACACTGTAATTTTATTCCCCTTAAAATCTCTAATTTAATTACATCCCGTCCGATTCTGTCCGTTGGTATTTTCCGTGCATCATAATGCAATTCGGTGATAGCCAATGACCAAATATCTCATCCATCAAGAAGCTGCTGATTATCTGCGTCTCTCTCCATCCAGCGTAGCCAAATCATTGTTAAAATGGATGTCTGATTGGTTAAGCTTGCATACATAAAAGTTTGGCATTACAAAAATATGCCACTGATAGTTGAGTTTAAACAAAATATAACAGGGAACTATTACAGTGGGACTAAATAAAAAATACCTTATTCTCGGTGCAGCAATCATTGCTGTTGTAGGCGTAGCCTCTCTAAAAACATCTCCAAAAAACATTATTCTTAATACTAGCGAAGACTGCCTAAAGGGGCGCGACGCTGCGGTACTTACAGGTGGTGTCGTTGATACCATGAATAGTCCGCCTAAGCCCGGATGTCCGGGTTATGAGGAAGTGACAGAAGGTGATATTGGAACCTATAAATTAGGACCCTATACCTTTAAAATTCCTCGCGACTATCTCTGGCAGGGGAAATATCAAGAAGGGGAAGTAGATAGCGTTTATTTGCTTATAGAATATCCCAGCATGAAGCCTGCTATTAAGCAGTTCAGTGAACCGGGCTGGCAGAATGAAATGAATGTGTCTCTTCACTATAAGAATACATGCCCAGAAACTCCATGTGAGAGATATGCACAAATTCATTATGAAACTAGCGCGCTAAACGATCACAATCCCACATTCAAGACTACAATAAGCGCCCCTGTCTTTGCTAAGGATTACGGCTTAAACCAGTATACATATTCGTTGGGTAAGCCAACTCAAGAACATGAGGTCTTCTTCTCAGGCGATAAAGCAAAGCCCGATATCTGGTACATCTGCCAATTGTCCGTTACTAGTCCAAGCTGTATGTCCGCCTACAAATTAAAAGAAGGGTTATGGGTAAGGACTAACTATGGACATCCTCTTTTAATACACCATGCGGATATTCAGAAAAATCTAAATGAGATGCTTAACAGCTTCATCAGGGAGAAGTAAAAATGGCAATCAATTCTGGAGATTTGAACAATTTTGCGACAGACATTTTTAACAATGTTCCTGGTGCAATTGATGCTTATTATGGTTACCTTGGCTCAAATGGCATCCCCTACGGCGAATTAGCAGGAGATGTAGCCGCAGAGTCGGGATTATTTGGCGCTGCTGCCAAAGCATTTTTTGAGCAGAATAACCTGATCGACCAGTTGCTTGTCTGGCGCTATGTACACAGCCGGAGCAATCCCCTCATTCAGAGAGCTTTGCAGCAATAGCAATCCGACTAGTGTTTCGCCACTCCCAACATTAAGCTTGATGACAGTATCGGGTTGGTTCCTTTGATCAAACCAGTCTTTCATTACTTCGGTTTGAATATCGCGCGGGAACGAGAACGCCTTCCCGCGCCAAACGCAGAATCTATATGACGGTATCCGTGATGTGCTCGTTGTTATCTTGTCACGT
>JADZBT010000123.1 GCA_020851915.1 Alphaproteobacteria bacterium
AAAACAGGGTAACGCGAATAGCGTCGCTGCGCCCGTCGCAGAGAAGGTCATAGAGCAGCCCGTCGCGAAGATTGCCGCTGCGCCGGTAGCGGCCCCCGCCGCCCCGGCCGCACCCGCAGCCTCCACGGCGCACGCCGAGGATAAGGGCACGAACGCCGCCAACCAGTCGATCCGCATCAATCTGGACATACTGGAGAAGATGATGCAGACGGTGGGCGAGCTGGTGCTCTCCCGCAATCAGCTGTTGCAGCTCGCCCGCACCTCGGCGAACCAGCAGTTCCTGACCCCGTTGCAGCATCTGAGCCACATCACGACCGAGCTTCAGGAAAACGTGATGAAGACGCGCATGCAGCCGATCGGCAATGCCTGGCAGAAATTCCCGCGTCTGGTGCGCGACCTCTCGCTGGAACTGGGCAAGAAGATCAATCTCAAGATGATCGGCGAGGAAACCGAACTCGACCGCCAGCTGCTCGAAGCCATCAAGGACCCGCTCACCCACATGGTGCGTAATTCCTGCGACCACGGCGTGGAAACTCCCGATATTCGTCTGGCGGCAGGCAAGCCCGAAACCGGCACGGTGACGCTGAACGCCTACCATGACGGCGGCTATATCGTGATCGACATCAGCGATGACGGCAAAGGCATCAATGTCGAGCGCATCAAGGAAAAAGCCCTCGCCAACGGCCTCGCCACCGCCGCCGAACTGGCCGCCATGAGCGAGAAACAGATACTCACCTTCATCTTCGCCGCAGGATTCTCAACCGCCGAGAAGGTCACGGCGGTTTCAGGGCGCGGCGTGGGCATGGACGTGGTGCGTACCAACATCGAGAAGATCGGCGGCATGATCGATCTTTCGTCCACGGCGGGACAGGGCTCGAAAGTGAGCATCCGCATCCCGCTGACCCTTGCCATCGTATCGGTGCTGATCGTGGAATCCGGAGCCGAGGCGTTCGCCATTCCCCAGATCAACGTCCGCGAAGTGCTCCGGGTAGGCGATGGCAGCGCCATTCGCATGGAGACCATCGATGACGCACGGGTGATCCGCCTGCGCGATGCGCTGCTGCCGGTGATCTCGCTGTCCGATATTCTGCATCTCTCCGCCATGGATACCTCCGCCCACAAGGCCAAGGCCGATTTCATAGTCGTATGCAGCGTGAACGGGATGGATTTCGGCGTGATGGTGGATCGCATCCATAATATCGAAGAAATTGTCGTGAAGCCGGTATCGCAAGCGCTCAAATCCGTGCCGCTGTTCGCGGGCAACACGATACTGGGCGACGGCAACGTGATCATGATCCTCGACCCAAACACCCTCGCCAAGGAAGTAGGCGAAGTCAAACTGAGCAGCAAGCGCGTGGACGCCCTCGCCAATCTTCAGGATGCGGCGGACGCCTCCGGCTCCATGGCCAGCTTCCTGCTGTTCCGCTATGGCTCGGATACCCCGAACGCCGTACCGCTGGAACTGGTATGGCGTCTGGAAGAGATCGACGTGGCGCGCATCGAACGCGCAGGCGGCGCACCGGTCGTGCAGTACCGCGACGAACTCATGCGCCTGCTGATACTGGACGACTCGTTCACGATGCCGGCACAGGGCATGGTGCAGGTGATCGTATTCTCCTACGATGGCAAGATCATCGGCCTGCCGGTCAGCGAGATACTGGACATCGTTCAGGTTCCGTTCAACCTGCAACTGGCCTCTCAGGCCAATGGCTATCTCGGCAGCATGGTGATCGGCGGGCAGACCACCGATCTGGTGGACGTCGCCTATCTGCTGAGTGGCAATAAGGAAGAAGCCAACCCCGTTCTGAATACCGGCGCAGTCCGCAAGGACGCCGGCAAGGTGCTGCTGGTGGATGACAGCCCGTTCTTCCTCAAGATGACCGCGCCGTTCCTCAGCTCCGCCGGATACCACGTCACCACCGTGGAGAACGGCATCGAGGCACTGGCACGGATCGAGCAGTCCGCCGAGCCGTTCGACATCATCGTGACGGACATCCAGATGCCCGGGATGGACGGATTCCGCCTTGCGGAAGCCTGCCATACCTTCCCGCGTTCGGCATCCATACCGGTCATCGGTTGCTCCTCGACGGTGGATCCGGAAGTATTACGCAAATCCCGTCACGCGGGAATGGTCACCTGCGTGCCCAAGAACAATCGCCCGGAATTGCTGATGGTCATGGCAGAGAGCTGTGCACGGATGGAGAATCACTGATATGAGCGCGACATCGACGGCAGTCACCAGCAATGACCTTGCAGAGAAACAACTGGTAACGGTGCGTATTCACCAGCAGTTGCTCGGCATCCCCGTGCTGGATGTGCGCGAGATACTCCGGGAACAGAAGATCACCAAGATCCCGCTGGCGCCGGGAGGAATCGCCGGTACGCTGAACCTGCGCGGCCGCATCGTCACGGTCGTGGATGTCCGTCACCGGCTGGAGCTTCCGCCGCGCGATACCAGCACGCTATGCACCTTCGTCATGGTGGAGCATAAGGGCGAGCTTTACAGCCTGATCGTGGATTCGGTCGGCGATATACTCAACGCATCCACCGAATCGATTCAGGACACGCCGCCCAACCTCGCCGCGAACTGGCGCAAGGTATCCGCAGGCGTTATCCAGCTCGAAAAAGAGCTACTCATCATCCTCGACCCCAAAGCGCTGTTCGTATTCGACTGACGCTGCTTACGGATCACCCGTTGCGGATTTCCGTGAGGAACGACGATACCTCCAGATTGAGCTTCTCGGCTTCCTCGGAAACCATCCGGGCGGCGTCGCGCGTCTGTGCGGCGGAGCTGCTCGCGCTCTGCGAGGCCTGACTCACCTCGCCGATGCCGCTGTTGATCTCTCCCGTCCCCGTCGCCGCACGCGCCATGTTGGCCGCGATCTCGTTCGTCACCGCGCTCTGTTCTTCTACCGCCGCCGCAATACGCGAAGAAATATCCTTCACATTCTCGGTCGCCGTCTTGATGGAGCGCAGCACCTCTATCACCTGCGCGGATACATCCTGAATGCTCGCGATGTTGGCCGTAATATCCTTCGTCGCCCCCGTGGCCTGATTGGCAAGGTTCTTCACCTCTCCCGCCACCACGGCGAAGCCACGGCCCGCCTCTCCGGCACGCGCCGACTCGATCGTGGCGTTCAGCGCCAGCAGGTCGATCTGGCCTGCAATGGTCTGGATGAGTTCCACGATCTGGCCGATGCGCTGGGTCGCCTCCTCCAGCAGCTTGGAGATCTGGTCAGCACGACCCATCTCGGTCACCACGGAATCCACCGCCGCCACCGATTTCAGTATCTGCTGGGATATTTCGCGTACTGAAGCCGACATCTCCTCCACTGCGGACGCCACGTTCTGCACGTTCTGCGACGTCTCACCGGATGCGCGGGCCACCGTGTCCGCCTTGGCACTGGCGTTGCCGATCACATCGCTCATCGATTCCGACGTCTGGTACAGTTCCGTCGCCGCAGCCGCAACCGTCTGGATGATCCCCTGAACACGGGCCTCGAACCGTCCCGCAAGCTCCTGCCGCGCGCGCACCTTCTCCTCCTCAGCACGGATAGCCGCACGCTTCTGCTCTTCTTCCAGCGCGCGCATCTTGAGCGCGTTGGTGCGGAACGTTTCCACGCGCCGCGCCATCTCACCCGATTCGTCGCGATAATCCTGACCGACAACGGGGGTATCGAGTTTACCTTCGGTGATGTCGGCCATCGCGCGCTGTAGGGTGCGGATAGGCCCGGTCACACTGCCCGTCAGCCAGAAGAACAGCCCAAATGCTATAATTTGTGCAATAGCGCACCACAGCAACATTGTCTCTTTTTCTTGCTCCAGAACGTCGATACGGCGTGCAAGCAGCACATCAAGCTCACCAAGAGCCACCTCGCCCATGGTAGCGGTTCCATCATGCGCGTCATCCAGCACAGCGATAAAATCCCCGCCACTTACCTGCGCCCCATTCCCAATGGATTCCATCATTGCGAGCAGCGTCTCCACCTTCTTTTTATAGATAGCCGCTGCCGGTTCTATATTTGCCTTCAGCGTGGGGCTTTCTCCGTATGCATTGGCATCCTCATGCAGTGCCGTCTCGAAATCTGCGGTAATACGCCCCAGATCCGATTCCCTCAACAGCCGCGCATTGAGCAGAATGTCCGTTCGCTCTTCCGTCGTTAATGGGCGTCCCGACGCAAGTATCGGGTAATATTGAACGGCGGTATCGGCCAAGCGCTGCAACGACTGCGGTATGGCAAGCAGCGTGACGTCCATTGTATAATAACTGTCAAGATCCGGGTCGAGGATCAGGTTCGACATATCTCCCGCATGCGCGATCATCGCGCGGATGTGCGACAGCATGTCCGCATACAAGTCCAGTCGGTCCCCCGACGCGGCGTTGAACGCTTTCCATTTCTCACTCAGTTTCTGCGCGGTCATTCCGGCACGGCCGCGTGGTTCCAGGCCTTCAGAGGTGAATTGCAGATCCGCGCCGACCTCTTTATCGATCGCCTCCAGTTCTGTCAGAGCCTTCTCTATGGTGGCGGCGACAGTGACCAGCTCGGCAGCGGCATCTGGATCCTGTGCCTTGCTCATACTGAGCAGGCGATGGTCTGCGATCTCGTTAAAGAGATCCAGCAGTGGCCGCTCGTACCGGTTCCCCTTCATTTCCTTCTCGGCAAATTCGATATTGCCGTTGAGCAGACCAAGCAGGTCATAGGTCAAGGTCGATATGGGGATCAGGAACGCGATCACGATGCCGAACAGGCGCGCGCGAATAGACAGACGGTACAAGATAGACTTCATAAGGCCCTTTTCAACATTGGGAATAGTTCGCGAACAAGACACGCCGGAACGCCGGACGGCACACGGGCATTTACTCTGCGCTGGAGCATTATATAATTTTAGGATTTATCCAAGCAAAACTTATTTTCCGAACCCATCCCATCAGAAAAATCAGGCACGCCGATGCGTTTATACATGAACGCATCGGTTACCACCCATCACTCCATCCCACCGATAACACATCCCTGCGCCGCCGCCGCGATCACCGCCGCGATGCGGATGCAGGACTGCACGCCCTGTCGGCTGATACCGGCCTTGGTGACCTCGTGCACATGCGCGTCCATGCACATGCCGCAGCCGTTGATGGCCGACACCGCGAGGCTCATCATCTCAAAATCCGCCCGGTCGATGCCGGGGCTGCCGATCACGTTCATACGCAGCCGCGCGGGCATCTTGCTGTATTCCTTATCGCTCACCAGATGGTTGAAGCGGTAATAGACATTATTCATGGCCATGATGGTGGCCGCCGCCTTGGCGGCATGGATCTCGGCCTCCGACAGCGCAACGGCAGCGTCCTGCTGCACCGCCTGCACGACCTCCGGGCATTGGGTCGCATACGCCGACGCGAGCGCGATACCGTAGATCTGGTTCCGTTTCAGGTCGGGCGCGCCCTCTTCGCTGAGCACGCTGCCGAGATTCAGCTTGGTGTCCTTGGCGTATTCGCCCAACCGTGATTTCAATTCCTGGACGCTCAGTACCATTCTCCTTGCTGGAAGTGGGTGGGGAGTTCCCTCCCCACCACCGAGTTTGCTTATTTACGCCGCTTTTTTGCCCGGCTTCTCCGACGTTGCATCCTGAAGGTCGATGGTGTCATCGCCCTTTTTCCAGTTGCAGGGGCACAGCTCGTCGGTTTGCAGTGCGTCGAGCACCCGCAGCACCTCCTTGGGGTTACGGCCCACATTGAGGTCGGTCACCATCGCGAAGCGGATGATGCCATCGGGATCGACGATGTAGGTCGCGCGCTGTGCGACGCCTTCGTGCTTGTCAAGAATGCCCAGCGCGGAGGTCAGCTCACGCTTCACATCCGCGAGCAGCGGGAAGGGAAGGTCGCGCAATTCCTCCTGATGCTTGCGCCACGCCCAGTGCACGAACTCGCTGTCGGTGCTGCCACCCAGCACTTGGGCATCGCGATCCTTGAAATCCTCGTTCAGATCACCGAATGCCGCGATCTCCGTCGGGCACACAAAGGTGAAATCCTTGGGATAGAAGAACACCACCAGCCACTTGCCTTTGTAGCTCTGGTTATGCACATCGATGAACACGTTATCGATGGTGATGTCTTTCAGCGGCAGCTCGGCCGTCGCTTTGACATTGAATGCGGGAAATGTATCGCCTACGCCTAACATACTCTTTTACTCCTTTGGGTTACGGTTAGAATTTTCGCTTAATTTCAGTCCCATGCGGCACGCGCATTCTTCCTTGATCTCTCGCGCGCTGATGCCCTCTTCGACTGCGGTCATTGCACACTTAACGAATTCCGGGTTGTTGCCGTCCATAGCTGCCTCCATTGCGTTTGTTTCGACACAAGCCAATCCTAGCTATACGGCGTTGATATGTACAATCGATTGATTTTATGCTATTGATAGGTAAAATCTATCATTGAGGGCGCATGAATCTTCGGGATCTACAGTATCTGGTCGCGGTCGTGGAACAGCGGCATTTCGGCAAGGCCGCCGAACAATGCCATACCAGCCAGCCCACCCTTTCCATGCAACTCAAGAAGCTGGAGGGAACCCTCGGCGTGCAGCTGTTCGAGCGCAGCAGCAAGAAGGTGATGGTTACCCCCATCGGCGAAGCCATCGCCGCCAAAGCGCGCCACATCCTGCAGGACAGCCGCGACATCCGCGATATGGCCAAAGCCGCGCAGGACCCGTTCGCCGGGGAATTCCGCCTGGGCGCTTTCCCGACGCTCGCGCCCTATTTCCTGCCGCGCGCCGTGCCCGCCATCCACAGGAAATTGCCCAAATTAAAACTGCTGCTGATAGAAGAGAAAACGCCCCTGCTGCTGGAGCGCCTGAAAGCGGGAACACTCGATGCCGCGTTGCTGGCGCTGCCCGTCGATGACGATGGGCTCGAAACGATACCGTTGTTCGACGACCCGTTCCTGCTCGCGGTCGCGTCCACGCACCCGCTGGCCAAGCGCAAGCATATCCGCCAGCGCGACCTCAAGGGAGAACGGCTGCTGCTGTTGGAAGACGGCCATTGTTTGCGTAGTCAGGCCCTTGAGGTATGCAGCCTGATCGGTTCCTCAGAGCATCAGGAATTTCGCGCAACCAGCCTCGAGACATTACGCCAGATGGTCGCCTCCGGCGTAGGCATCACCCTGATGCCGCAACTGGCCATCGGCAAGGACAGATCCGTCCGCTACATCCCTTTCGAGGGCCTCGCCCCCTCGCGCAGCATCGGGCTGGTATGGCGAACTCACGCGGCGCGCGCGCAATGCATCCTCGCTATCCGCAAGATCCTCGACGCGCTCCGCGCACGTTAAGTTAAATGAACGGATCGTACGACCACTGTAACAACGCCTGCCGCTGGCGCGGGCGGCAGAGGAAATTATGCGGATCGCAATTCGCCTTCACCTGCGCGGCATGCCGGGCGAACGCGCGCCAGCGTTTGATCTGCTTCTCGTCCACGTCGAGCAAACGCCTGCCCAGATAATAGCGGCAATACCATTGAAACCACCCGCGCGGATCGGGCCCGTATATCCAGCCATTCTCCTGCCACACGGATAGCGGCTGGCGGCTTTTCACGCCGAAGCAATTTTTCTTCGGATCCGGCACATCGCTCAGCCGGGCCTCCGTGAACCAATCCTCCGGCAACTCCTCCCGGCAATCATTGCAGTATTTGCCCTCGAACACCCCATGCACCAGCATTTCCTTGGGCGAGAAGAACGGCGTGAACCCTTCCGCAAAATCCCCCCCCACCGGCGCGACCAACTCATACGCATAGCCCTGCTGCATCCGGTCATTCACGCAGATGATGGAACCGATCTCATAACGGGGATGTGGCATGGCGTTGGCGTCCCGAAAAGGTCGACGAGCGACAATAGAATCTGTGCAGTTGTAACCGCTTTCTCTATTATTGCCTACTTTTTCTGAACACGTTGCTTTGGCTTACCTTCCTTCAATTTATTGGGTTGCCTGAAACGGTTTTTGCCCGCGATACGAAGCAGGCGCAGAAATTTCGGGCATTCAAAATGGTTGGGTGCAGTGCAGTTCGCTGCGTGGCGTAGCCCGTCGCGCATAGAGGTGAGTTCCTTTATTTTTTTGTCCAACTCATCTGCCTTGGCTGACAGCAACGCTCTGTTTATACACCCCGAACAAGACAGAATTATTAGCGTAAGAGAAGCAGCGCGGCTTCAATCGTTCCCCGACAAATTTAGATTTTATGGCTCACTCTCCGAGCA
>JADZBT010000124.1 GCA_020851915.1 Alphaproteobacteria bacterium
CGCAACAAACGCCTTCTGCTTGCGCGGGCCGTAATCATGGAGTGCGCGGGCGATGAGCTCCTTGCCCGTGCCCGACTCCCCCTCGATGAGCACCGTAAGATCCACCGAGGTCAGCCGCGCCACGCCGCGATAGAGCTCCTGCATCGCCGGGGAATCGCCGATGAACGGCATCGCCTCGGCATGGACGTCCTGTCGTGGCGCACTCCCTTCCGCTACCTCCAGCGAATGGCGGATGAGCTTCATCAACTCGTCGAGGTCGAACGGCTTGGCGAGAAACTCGAACGCGCCGAACTCCGCCGCCCTCACCGCCGTGAGCAGCGTGCGCCGCGCACTGATGACAATGACCGGAAGCGTGGGCCGTACCGATTTTATCTTCTTGAGCAGCTCCAGCCCATCGGCGTCGGGCATCATCACGTCGGTGATGACGAGGTCGCCCGCGCCCTGCTCCACCCAGCCCCACAGCGCCCTGCCCTCGCGGGTGACGCGCACATCGTAGCCCTGCTGCGCGATGGCCTGCTCAAGCACCGTGCAGATGGACGCGTCGTCGTCGGCCAGTAATATGGAGGCGCGGCTGCTGATACCGCCGGAGGGCATCTTAGCCGTTGTGCGTGGAGTTGATGTAGGTCGTCCAGAAGCGTTCCAGCTTCTTGAGCGTCTTGTTCATATCCTGCAGCGATGGATCGTCAACCTCGCCTTCCTTCTGGAGGGCGGCGATATTGCGCTGGTGCAGCGCGTCGATCTTCTGGCAGAGGTCGAGGCCCTTGGCCGACAGTTTGACGCGGCTGGAGCGTTTGTCATGGAGCGAACGCTCCTGCACGATATATTCGCTCTCCACCAGCTTCTTCACATTGTAGGACACGTTGGAGCCCAGATAATAACCGCGATTGGTCAACTCGCCGATAGTGAGCTGTTCGCCGCTGATATTGTAGAGAATGAGCGTCTGGACGTTGTTGATGTCCTCGATACGCAGGCGGTCGAGCTCGGTCTTGATCACATCCAGAAAGCGGCGGTGCAGACGCTCGATGAGCTGGATGGACTGAAGATAGCTTTCTTTCACGGACGGCCCCCGGATTGGATTAAAATTTCAGCCTGTTATAGCGTCAAGCTTCGTTCTCATTCAAGAGAAATCTCGCCGCGTCCAGCGCCGCGTAGGTGAGGATCGCCGATGCGCCCGCGCGCTTGAAGCCGAGCAGCGTTTCCAGCAGCGCCGCGCGCTCATCCACCCAGCCGTTGGCGGCAGCGGCCTTGAGCATCGCATATTCGCCGCTCACATGATAGGCCAGCACCGGCACGTAGAACGTATCTTTCACACGGCGCACGATATCGAGATACGGCATGCCGGGTTTCACCATCACCATGTCCGCGCCTTCGGCAATATCAAGCGCCACTTCGCGCAACGCCTCGTCGCTGTTGGCGGGATCCATCTGGTAGCTGCGCTTGTCGGCCTTGCCGAGCGCCTGCTTCGACCCCACCGCATCGCGGAACGGCCCGTAGAACGCCGACGCGTATTTCGCGGCATACGACAACAGTTTCACCTGCGTATATCCGGCCTTATCCAGTGCATCGCGTATCGCGCCGATGCGCCCGTCCATCATGTCCGACGGCGCGATGACGTCGCATCCGGCAGCCGCCTGCGCCAGCGCCTGCTTGCACAGCACGTCGATGGTCGCATCATTGGCCACGTCACCATCAATTACCAATCCGTCCTGCCCGTGCGAGGTGTAGGGGTCGAGCGCCACGTCGCAGATGATGCCGATGTCCGGCACTTCCTGCTTGATGGCCCGCACCGTGCGGCACACGAGATTCTCGGGATTATAGGATTCTTCGGCTTTCTCAGATTTCTTCTCGGGCTCCACTACCGGGAACAGCGCCACCGCCGGGATACCCAGCGCGGCCGCCTCTTTCACCGCCTTCACCACGAGGTCGATCGACAGGCGCGGCGCGCCGGGCATGGAAGCCACCAGCGTGGTCTTGTTCCTGCCCTCATGCACGAACACCGGCCAGATGAGGTCATCCACCGACAGCGCATGCTCCCGCACCAGCCGCCGCGCCCAGTCGGATGAACGGTTGCGGCGCAAGCGCGTACGGGGATAAGCCCCTGGAAATTTTTTAGAATCTATCGTCATAGGCCGGGGACTATAGAAAACCCGGGCAGGAAATGCAATGGGAGTGCGACAGATTGGAATTACTATAAACCAGCTACTTAATAATTCCGTAATAATTCCCTGTTAGTGTCGGCGGCGATAAGGCAGTCAAGATGCACATTGTTTAAGAAAAAACTCTCCCGAAAGGATTTAGGTATGCCAAGCTTTCCCCAATGGAAATGGCGAGATGTACTTCAGAGAATAGCGACTCAATCTCTTGGCAGCGGCGCTCCGGTAGTGGAGGTACTTAGCTGCGATGCTCCTGTAAGAATAAGGATAGCAGCCAACAATATTGTACAGGTTGACGACTTGAATTCTTTTGGAGATCAGGAGGTGATACAGCTTGCCACCAGAGGGAGCGGCATCGTTGAGCACCTGATTCTCTCCAGGAATCAGCATATTACAGATGCATGCGTTCCTGCCTTGCAAGACCTGTTATCCAACAATCAACGCATACGATTGATTGACCTAAGAGGCACGAGCATCAGTGCAGACGGCATAAGCGGTATTTTATCAGCGATAGAGAGTAACGACTACAGCCGCGTCGCCACGATAAAAACCGATCACGAAGGCCTGCGGGAAAAAGCTGCAGAGGTCATCCAAAAGAACATAGCCGGAATGCAAGAACACGGCATCCCCCTGAGAGGGAATTACGGAGGCCACGCGCGCGATTAAGACCTCCGCACATGCAGCCCCACGTGCCAGCAGAAGATGTAAACACCCGCCGCTTTATTCCTCCGCGTGCAGCGCCAGCGTCTTGATCTTGCGGTGCAGGGCGGAGCGTTCCATGCCGATGAAGCTTGAGGTACGCGAGATATTTCCGCCGAAGCGGTTGATCTGCGCGGTGAGGTATTGCTTCTCGAACAGCTCGCGCGCCTCGCGGAGCGGCATCGACATGATGTCGGAATTGAGCCCCGGATTCACCGATGCAGGTGTGGACGCAAAGAATTCCGGTGGGAGCATGTCGGCGCGGATGGCGATGTCCGGGCCGCCCGGCGCCATGATGAGCAGCCATTCCATGAGGTTACGGAGCTGGCGGACGTTACCCGGCCAATCGTAGGATTGCAGCGTCGCCATCGCGTCTTCCGAAAGCTTACGCATCGGCAGGCCCGATATATCCGCCGAGCGGCGCAAGAAATACTCGCACAGCATCGGGATGTCGTCGCGGCGCTCCTTGAGCGCGGGGACTTCCACCGGCACGACGTTCAGGCGATAGTACAGATCCTCGCGGAAGCGCCCGGCGCTGATCTCGGCGCGCAGGTCGTGGTTGGTCGCGGCCAGCACGCGCACGTCCACCTTCACCCGGCGGCTACCGCCGACGCGCTCGAAGGACTGATCCTGTAATACACGGAGAATTTTCCCCTGCGTCGCCATCGGCATGTCGGCCACTTCGTCGATAAGCAGCGTGCCACCATGGGCGCGCTCCAGCGTACCGACCTTCTTGGCGCCGCCGGTGGGATTGCCGGTGTCTTCGATGCCGAACAGCTCTGTCTCCACCTTATCGGGGGACATGCGGGCGGCGTTGAGCACCACGAACGGCCCCGCCGCGCGGCGCGAGAATTTATGGATCAGCCGCGCCACGACTTCCTTGCCCGCACCCGCCGGGCCCTGGATGAGCACGCGGCTGCCCGTGGGGGCGACGCGCTCAATAGAGCCGCGCAGCTGCTTCACGGCGGTATGGTTGCCGATGAGGTCGGCCTCCGGCCCCGCGCGCAGGCGCAGCTCGTCGTTCTCCTGACGGAGTTTCGCGGCGTCGATAGCATGCTTCACCGTCACCAGCAGGTGATCCTCCTTGAACGGCTTCACGATATAGTTATAGGCGCCCATCTTCATCGCCGATACGGCGGTTTCGATATTGCCGTGACCGCTTATCATAATGACCGGCAGGTTGGGATGCTTCTCTTTCACCATTTCTAACACGCCCAGCCCGTCGAGCTCACTGCCCTGAAGCCAGATGTCGAGAATGATGGCCGACGGCACGCGCTCGGCCACCGCATGGAGGGCCTCGTCGCTGCTGTGTGCGCGACGGGTTTCGTATCCTTCGTCCGAGAGCACTTCGGCTATCAGCGCGGCAATGTCTTTTTCATCGTCTACGATCAGAATGTCTGCAACCATGGAGAAAATACATCCGTATTTTGTTGCTGGGAAAGGTGAAGTCGTTAACCACCATATAAGCTAATTAATTTTAATTGGAAAGAGAAAATACGCCTAAATGTGGTAATTGAAACACAAAGACCCACATTCCCTAGTTTTCGCTGAACATTCCCGAATTTTTCGACTGTGGTATTTTTTGGAAAGCACCATCAAACTGTGACGGTCGCGCATCAACCGTAAAAGAGTTCGTGACGCGGCATATACCAGATGTGGTGTTGGATAAAAAAGGTGGTTTCGCCAAACCCGGTTTCACTATATCTTTGGCTTCGTATTTCGCTCCGATTTATAAAAAACTTACAACAGAGCACCCATGTTCTTTATCATCGGCTTCATCGTAGTGGTTGCCTCCGTCATCGGCGGATATGTGCTGCATCACGGCAATCTCGGCATTCTCTGGCAGCCTACGGAATTTCTTATCATCGGCGGCGCGGGCATCGGCTCCTTCCTTATCTCCAACCAGCCCAAGACCGTCACGGGATCCCTCAAGCGCCTCAAAGGCTTGCTCAAAGGCGCGCCCTACAAGAAAGCAAGCTATATCGAGCTGCTGACCTTCCTGTTCGTCACCCTGCGCCTGATGCGTACCAAGGGTATGCTGGCCGTGGAATCGCACATAGAGAACCCGCATGAAAGTTCGTTATTCTCGCAATTTCCCGGCGTGCATCACAACAATCACGCGGTGGATTTCATCTGCGATTACCTTCGCCTGATGACCATGGGCATCGACAACCCCTACCAGATAGAAGACCTGATGACCGCCGAGCTCGACGTGCATCATAAGGAGGCCCACACACAGGCAGGCGCCATTCAGACACTGGGCGACGCGTTCCCCGCGCTGGGTATCGTCGCCGCAGTATTGGGCGTGATCATCACCATGGGCAGTATCACCGAGCCGCCGGAGGTATTGGGTCACCTCATCGGCGCGGCGCTGGTGGGAACCTTCTTCGGTATTCTGCTTTCCTATGGGTTCGTGGCGCCCATGGGTAAATTCCTCGATCAGTTCGCCGCCGACGAACACACGTATATCGAATGTATCAAGGCCGCGATATTGTCGCACCTCAAAGGCAATGCCCCTGTCATTTCAGTGGAGTATGCCCGGAAATGCATCGGCGAAAAAGAAAAGCCCACATTCATCGAGGTCGAGGAAGCCTGCAATAACGCTCCCGCCGCCGAGTAACCGCAATGGCGGATAATCAAACCATCATCATCAAGCGCATCAAGAAGGGCGGGCACGGCGCACATGGCGGCGCGTGGAAAGTGGCCTATGCCGATTTCGTGACCGCGATGATGGCGTTCTTCCTGCTGCTATGGCTATTGTCGTCTACCTCCGAAGCGCAGAAAGAGGGCATTGCCGAATATTTTGCCCCCACCGTCGGCCTCAAGGACAGCGAGGGCATCGGCTTCGAGGGGGGTGAGAGTGCCTCTGCCGAAGGTGTCAAAAAATCCGATATGGCGCCGGTGGGCATCGTCTACGGCGCGCCCACGGTCGGCGAATTGCAGAACGACGCGTCCAAGATAAGCGATTATGATGCGACGGCGGAATCAAAAGCCTTCGAGGAAATAAAGGAGGCCATAGAGCAGGCCATAGAGCAGGAACTCAAGGAATACGCCGAAAACATCGTCGTGAAGGAAACCCCGGAAGGACTCAAGATCGAGGTGGTCGATCTCGACAAGGTCAGCATGTTCGAGCGCGGCAGTGCGAAGCTGATGCCGCCCGCGCGCCTCATCCTTGAGAAACTCAAGGACATCGTGATGAAGGCCCCCAACAACATCTCGATGGAGGGGCATACCGACGCCACCCAGTACGGCTCATACGCCACCTACACCAACTGGGAACTCTCTGCCGACCGCGCCAATACCAGCCGCCGTTTCATGGTCGAGAAAGGCTTGCCCACCACGCGCATCGCGCGCGTCACCGGCTATTCCGACCGCGACCCGCTCGACGGCGGCGACCCCAAATCCGCGCGCAATCGCCGCATCAGCGTATTGCTGCTCAAGCAATCCATCTCGCCCATCCAGCAGAATGCCACCGGCGCGGCCGCCGCCGAAGCCAACCTGCCCATGCCTCCGGGCGGCGATGCCGCCACCAGCGGCGCGCCCACGCAGGCTATCACGGTAGCCCCCGCCGCGCCCGGCGCACCGGCCATCCCGGTCGTCCCCGTGGCGCCCGGCACTCCCGGCGCCATCCCGGTCGTCCCGCTTGCTCCGCAAGCGCCCGCTGAACCGCGCGCACCTTCCGAGATTCAGGCTCCGCAGGTACGTCCCTCGACGCTTGCCCCCTCGGTGGAGCAGCAACTCGACCTCAAGCGCGATCCATCGCAGGACCTGCATATAACCGAACAGCCTTCCGGCAGCAGCACCACCGTGCCGCTGGAACCCAAGGCCACCCCGGAAGAAAAACCCGCGCCCAAAGAGGAACCCCAGGAGCCCGCCGTCAAAAACCTGGATGATCCGAACCAGTTCGGGGTGTTTTAGCCACCTCGTCCTCTCCCCACCC
>JADZBT010000125.1 GCA_020851915.1 Alphaproteobacteria bacterium
ATGTTAAAGCTGCCGGAGTGATCTCCGCCCGTGCCGCAGGTGTCGATCGTGCCTTCCGGGGCGTGGATTTTCGTCATCTTGGCGCGCATGGCCATGGCCGCGCCGGTGATCTCGTCCACGCTTTCGCCCTTCATGCGGAGTGCAACCATGAGGGCGGCCATCATGGCGGGCGTCGCGCCGCCGTTCATCATTATCTGAAATGCGAAACCGCTTTCGTCGCGAGTGAGGTTGTGGCCGTCGAGGAGTTTGCTGAGGTGGGTGTTGAGGGCGGTCATGGCTAGCGCGCCAGTTCCAGAAAGTTCTTCAGCAGTGCGTGGCCGTGCTCGGAGGCGATGCTTTCCGGGTGGAACTGTACGCCGTGGAGATTATATTTTTTGTGACGCAGGCCCATGATGAGGCCGTCCTCGGTCTCGGCGGTTATCTCCAGCACATCGGGGAAACTGCCCCTGTCAGCCACCAGCGAATGGTAGCGCGTGGCATCAAAAGGCGAGGGCAGGCCTTTGAATACGCTGGTGTTGTGGTGACGGATGGGGCTTATCTTGCCGTGCATGGGCTCCGGCGCGCGCACCACCTTGCCGCCGAACGCCTGCGCCATCGCCTGATGCCCGAGGCAGACGCCCAGCATGGGAAGCTTGTCCCCGGCTTTTTTGATGAGATCGAGGCAGACGCCCGAATCGTCCGGCGTGCCGGGGCCGGGGGAGATCACAACGGCAGAGGGCTTGAGCGCGAGTATCCCCTCCACGGGGAGCGCGTCGTTACGGATGACCCTGACCTCCGCCCCCAGTTCTCCGAGGTAATGCAGCAGGTTGTAGGTGAAGCTGTCGTAATTGTCGATGAGCAGTAACATGCGGCTATGATTACGGGAGAGCAGGGCAGAATGCAAGTGTAGTTACGGCATGAGATCCTGCGCTTTCGCGCAGGATGACGGGCGGACAGCCATAAAAAAGAGGCATGCGGCGAACCGCATGCCTCAATACCCCCTGAAAAACTATGCTGTTATGGGTTCGCGTTCGGATCCATGATATGCACCAGCACCTCCTGGCCGTTGGCCTGGCTGGCGTAGGTGGTATATCCCGCGATCTCCTCGCCGCTGCCGGAGCCAAGCACCGACCATTCCGCCGAGTTCTCGAAGATGCCGCTCGGGTTGCTGAATGTCGCGTTCGCCGGGTCGCCGGTGATGAACAGCTCATGCCCGGAGAAGTTGCCGGTGATGCCCAGCACGTCCTGCGCGCTGAGGTTGTGGATCATGCCGCCGCTGCCCTGCAACGATATTTCCTCAATGTTGCTGATGGTGGGCAGGTTGGACGTTATATTGAAGTCCAGTACGATGGCGCCATCGAGCACCAGCACGTCGTGATCAAGGCCGCCATCGATGATGTCGCCTACGAGGCTGCTATCTCCCTGACCGATGATGATGCGGTCGCTTCCGAGGCCGCCCGCTATGCTGTCGGCGCCCTGACCGCCCACCAGAATATCGTTACCGCCGCCGCCGGAGATGCTGTCGTTACCGTACTGCCCAAAGACCATGTCATCGCCGCCCATCGTATCAACGAACGTGTCGTTGGATGCCATGCCCACGCTGTATTGTCCGTCACTGCTGGTAATGAAGTGTTTCCAGTTGAGCTGCGAGGCGGTTACGCCACTGAGCGTTGCCAGCACCTGCGAACCGTTTCCATCCATCACGTCGAAGGAAATCTGTGCGTTTCCGGAGACGTCCGTGATGCTCAGGTAACCTTTGTCCAGCAACTGCTGGAAGCCCATGCCGCCGTCCATATTCATGTCGTCGTTGTTGCCGGAACCGGTGTCGGGGAGATTGCGGCGCAACTCATGGACGAGGCTACTGATGTCGAGCATGTCGTGTACTCCCGGAGCACTCACGGCATCGAAGGACAGGACGGTGTCTTCGCCCTCTATCTGGTGGGTGGAGTAGTTATACGAGAACGCCACTACGTCGCGTGCGCCGTCCAGCGTGCCGTCCGTCGATCCGGAAAGGTTGATGATGTCCGCGCCGCTGCCACCTATCAGTATATCCGCGCCGCCGCCGCCTTTCAGCGTATCGTCGCCCGCGCCGCCGTAAATGGTGTTCGCGTTGTCGCCGGTGAAGGTGATCGAGTCGTTCTGCGAAGTACCGATAGCGCCTTCGATGCTCATCATATAGGCATCGTTCGACATGCCATCGTTCGCAGAGCCGCTGTTGCTGCTATCGTTGTAGTTCATGGTGACGCCGTTGGCGAGATCATCGAACGCCACGATGTCGTTGCCTGCGCCGCCGCTGATGGTGTTATAGCCAGTGCCGCCGCGCAGGGTATCATCGCCCGCGCCGCCGTCGATGCTGTCGAAGCCGTAACCGCCGCTCAGCATGTTGTTGGACGCGTTGCCGATGAGGGTGTCGTTATATTCGGAGCCTTCTACGTTTTCGATATTGTACAGCATGTCCATATTGCCGCCCCCCATTACGGAAGCCGTGCCCGTACCTGCGGAGAGGGTGACCATGACGTCTGCGGTCGCGTCGTAATACGCTATCGTATCCTTGCCCGTGCCGCCGTCGATGGTGTCGTTGCCACCGCCACCGCTGATCATGTCGTCGCCACCACCGGCGTAAATGCTGTCATTGCCGTCGTTGCCTTCGATGTAATCGCGACCATCACCGCCCTTGAGCGAATCTGCCACGTTACCGCCGATCACGGTGTCGTTCGCATTGCCGCCCATCAGTATGTTGGCACTTGCACTATCGCCGACAAGGTTCTTGGAAGCGAAGTTCGCGATCGTGCTGTATTCCGAGCCTGCCATATTACGGGTTTCGCCTTCATCATCGCCGAATTTAAGGGTGATGTTGCGGTCGGCCATCGTGAAATAACCCTGAATGATGTAGGAACGTACATCGTTGCTATCTTCGAATTCGATCACCAGATCGTTGCCGCTCTGCACGAAGGTCAGGTCTTCATATTTGATATTATCGAAATGCAGGGTGGTGACATCTGTGGAACCCACGCCGTCATTCTGGATGAGCAGGTTGCCGGTGTCCTTTCCGATATAGATCGTATCCTGACCATCGCCGGTGACGATCGTGGCGCTGCCACGGTAACGATCGAGCCATACAGCATCGTTGCCTAATCCGCCGATCACGGAGTTATAGGCATCGCTTGCGCCACTCTCAAGAGATAGTTCGTCGTCGCCGACACCGCCGCTTATCGTGTTATTGGTGCTGCCAACTGCCGCTATCATGTCGTTATCTGCGCCGCCATCGACATTACTGCTGCCTGTGCCGCTCACCATGATCATGTCGCTACCTGCACCGCCGGCGACCATGTGGTTGCCGTCAATATCGGCCAGAATCATATCGTTGCCGATGCCGCCGTCCAGTGTGTGGCCATAGCCGCCCTCGGTGATGAGGAAGTCATCGCCCGCGTCGCCATGCAACGCGTCAGCGCCGTCGCGTGCAGTAAGAAAATCTGAATCATCGCCGCCAAACAACTGGTCATTGCCTAAGCCGCCGACCATATTATCAGCGCCTGTATCGCCATACAGCATGTCGTTGCCGTTGCTGCCGTCAATGAAGTCGTTGCCCGCGCCGCCATGGACGGTATCGGCCCCAAGGCCTGCTATGATCTGTTCGTTGGCGCTTGTGCCAGTGATGGATTGTCCCTGTACTCCACCGGTCGTGCCACCCGTTGTGCCGCCGCTCGTACCACCCGAGGTGGTGTCTGTGCCGCCCGCCGCTGTACCTCCGGAAGTCGTGCCCGTACCTCCGGTGGTCGTGCCACCTGTTGTGCCAGTCGTTGTGCCACCTGTTGTGCCACCTGTTGTGCCAGTCGTTGTGCCAGTGGTTGTGCCAGTGGTCGTGCCGGTGGTTGTGCCGGTGGTCGTGCCGGTCGTGGTAGTCGTGGTAGTCGTGGTTGTAATGGCCGTTTGCTGTGCCAGTTGACGGGCGTAATCAGTGCTGCTGGTGGTGCTCGTCGTGGGTTGAATCACCGGCTGGGTCAAAATCGGCGCAGGTTGCAATATATTGCTAGTGGTTCCGAACAGCGTGGTTCCACCAATAGGCACTATCGTACCGGCGGCAGGCGCCAGTGCGGCAAGCGTGCTTGTTCCAGTCGGTGCGGGAGCACCGCCTATCACTGGCGTAAACGTGTTATTGGTTGCAGGCCCGGTCGCCTGTGTCCCGGTAATCGGAGCCTGGAAGCTGTTGGCTGCACTCTGGAAGCCTGTGCCCACGCTCTGGAAACCGGTATTAGCACTCTCGCGCACACCGAAGTCAGCGGATGCCGCGCTGTTAAACGGATTGGCCGGAGGCGTGATTGCCGCAGCGGGAGCCGGTGCAACAGCGCCCATCGGGCCGCTGCCTACGAACTGGCCACCGGTGAGGGGTGCGTTGCCTGCTGCTGCCGGAGTTTGTGCGGTGGTTTCTGTATTGGCGGCGGGAGCCGGAGCTTCTGCTTTTGCCGCAGCGCCGTCCATCGGGCCGACGCCGTCGAATTCACCGCCTTTCATGGCTTCAGCCGGAGCTTCGCCATTTGCGGCAGCGGGAGCATCCGCAACGGGCGCGCCGTCCATCGGGCCGACGCCCGCGAACTCGCCACCGGTCATCGCGCCGTCCGCTTTGGCGGCATCGCCTACATTGCCTTCGGCATGTGCTTCTTTGCTTTCCGGAGCGGAGGCCTCCTGCTTGTCTTCGGCTTTATTGTCCGCAGCAGCGTCATCCTTTGCGGTGTCATCGGAAGCTTCTGCATCTTTGGCATCCGCTGATTCTTCGCCTTCTGCCTCGACTTCGGATTGAGCAGCGGCATCATCGCCGCCTTCCTTGCCTTCGGCGTTCTTGTTTTCGCCTTCCGGCTGAGCATTGGCATCATCGCCCTGCGTCTGCTTATCGCCATCCGCATCGGCGCCGTCTTTGTGTTCCTGCGTTTCCCGGGCGCGTTCTTCGTATTTACCGTCCGAGGAAAAATCCATCACCGAACCGAAATTCTGATGCAGCTGTGCTTCCGTCACCGCTGTCGGCGCGGGAGGGGCCTGCGTGATGGAGGACACGCCCACCACCATGTTCGGCTGATTGATGCTCTGCACGCCACCTTCGGTGATGACGTCTATCCAACCCGTCGTGCCGTCGGCGTTGTGTTCGAGGAAGAACTGGTTATCCTGCCCTTCGCCTTCCACCTGGCCGCCACCGGTCGTGCCGCGAATACCGATGGTCGCCACGGGAGTACGCACCTGCATGTCGCCGGGATTGTTCGCTGCGATCTCGCCGCTCACGAACTTGAACATACCTTTTACGACGCTCACGGTGGACGAGCCTTCGCCGGTTTCCGGATCGTAGATGAGGTTGTCGAGCGTCATGCGAGCGTCTTCGCCCAGCGTGAATACCGATTTGTCGGTGAATTCGATGCCAACCGCGCCGCCTTTGCCGGTTTCGATCACATCGTCTTTGAATACTGCGTCGCCCTTATGCAGGACGCTTTCCGTGCCGTCGGCATGCTTTACACGCACTTCGCCTTCCATGCGCTCGACATAGCCGATGGAGCTGCTGCCGTCCGAGGCATGCGTGTCGGCATCGGCATGCTGTGCGGGAGCAACGGAACCGGCAAGCTTCTCTACCAGGTCACCGTAGAGCTTCTTGCCGTGCGCGGAAAGCAGAGCGGGGGCTTTCTCATGCGCGAAATAATTGATGACCAGCACTTCGGAGTGCGGCGATTCGTTGATGATGAGGTCACGCCCATCACGCACGAATTCGGCACTCAGCAACGACTGGCCCAGCGGAATCTTTATCGCCTCGGAGGCGCGCGTGGCATCCACCACCTGCGAGCTGCTCACCGTCATGGCGCTCTTCGTCATCCCTCCGGTATTGCTGGAGAAAGTACCGAAATCGTTGTCTGAATCTTTCATGTGATGATGTCCCCGTGTGACCGTTATTCGAGAATGCCGCTGCTCTTTTCGGCATTACCCATCATAGGGGAGAGGTGTTAAAAAAGCGTTTACATCACCTTAGAAATATACAGGTAAAACAGGGCTATATTAACAATTTATCTAAAATTGTATCTATCCCCGCAAGTGCAGGGAAACGCTGGCGTAACCGGTGCAGGGCAGGGGGCGCGTGGTCTAAAGTGCCCTGACCGCTTCCAGCACTTCTTCGGCGTGGCCGTCGGCTTTGACGTTGTGCCAGATGTGGGCGAGGACGCCCTCTTCATCGATGAGGAAGGTGGCGCGCTCGATGCCCATGTATTTTTTGCCGTACATGCTCTTTTCTATCCATACGCCGTAGGAGGCGCAGAGCGAGCCGTCGGTGTCCGATACCAGCGGATAGGCGATGTTGAATTTATCGCGGAATTTGCAGTGCGACTTGATGTCGTCCTTCGATGCGCCGATGACCACTGCGCCTGCGGCGATGAAGTCCTTGATGTGCGCGGTGAAGGCTTTGGCTTCCAGCGTGCAGCCGGGAGTGTCGTCCTTGGGATAGAAATAGAGCACGACCTTTTTGCCACGGTAATCTGACAGGCTGATGTCCTTGCCGCTGTCGGCGGGGAGTGTGAAGGCGGGGGCCTTGTCGCCTACCTGTAATCCAGTAGATTTTGCTGTTGCTGTTTTTGCCATGGACTCCTCCGTTGATTAGCCGGTGATGATCTGCTCGAACCAGCTTTTGACGCGTGTCTGGTGGAGCATAAGCCCTTCCTTGAGGCTTTCAAAGCTTTTTTCGCCCAATGTCTGGGCGAGGAAATGCTTGAGCCCTTCGGCGGTGGCGTTCTCGTCGAAGCGGCTGCTGCTGCCCGCGCACAGGCGCAGGATGCTCTGCACCGATGTGGTGTAGGCGCAGGCGCTTCGCAGGCCGAGGGCTACGGATGGCTCAAGGAGTTTCAGTTGGCCGCAATGCTCGAATACCTGCGCGGTATGGTTGCTGAGTATGCCCGGATGGGTATGCGCGTGGGCCAGTTGCAGGAATTGTGCGATGAATTCGAGATCGACCAGACCGCCACGGATGTATTTCACGTTCCATAGATTATCCGTGCTGTGCTGCGCTTCTATCTTCAGGCGCATGTCGAGGATGTCGTGCGCCAGCGTGGGGATGTCGCGGGGACGGGTGAGTTCGGTGCGGATGAGGGCGTCGAGCGTCTTGCATAAGGCGGGGTCGCCAACGACCGCGCGGGCACGGGTGAGGGCCATGCGCTCGAACGTCCAGGCGTGGGAGAGGTAATATTCCTCGATGCTCTCCACGCGGCTGGCCAGTGGGCCATCCTTGCCGTAGGGGCGAAGGCGGGTATCGGCTTCGTAGAGCATGCCTTCCGGCGTCAGGCTGGTGCAGGCGTGGATGACGCGCTGCGCGAGGCGCTCGTAATAGACATTCGCAGGAAGCGGCTTGACGCCGTTGGACGTGGCGTCCGGCGCGGGTACGGAATAGGCGAACACGAGGTCGAGGTCGGAGCCGAAAGTGAGTTCGCGTGCACCCAGCTTGCCCAGCGCCATGATCGCACAGGCACTGTCCTTGATGCGTCCGTATTGGGTGACGAATTGTTCTTTCACCAGCGCCAGCAAGCGGGCCAGCACGGCCTCTGCGATGGTGGAGAGGGTTTCGGATACCTGCGAGGGGGCGGCTAATCCGCGCAGCAGATGGACGCCCGCCTGAAAGCGCCGCTCATTGGCGAAGCGGCAGAGTGAGGTGAGGCCGTCCTCGAAATCGCGGCGGCGCGAGAGCATCGCGTCCAGCTCGCTCTCCAGAACGGCGCGTGTGGGAAGCGCGGCGTAGAAATCCGGAAGCAACACGGCGTCGAACAGGGAGGGGCGCTTGCTCAGCACATCGGCCAGCGCCGGGGCATTTCCCATGATTTCCGCAACGAGTTTCAGCAATGCGGGGTTGGAATGGAACAGTGAGAATAGCTGCACACCGGCGGGAAGGTATTTGACGAATTCATCGAATTTGCGGAAGGCGACGTCAGGCTGCCCGGTCGCGGTGAGCAGGCGCAGGAGAGAAGGCGTTATCTCGGTGATGAGTTCGCGCGCACGCTTGGTGCGGGTGGCGCGGGCATTGCCAAAATGCCAGCCGCGTATGCTCTGCGATACCATGCGCGGATCGGAGAAGCCCATGGCGGCCAGCGTGTTGAGCGTGTCGGGATCGTCATCCGTGCCGGTGAAAACAAGATTGCCCTGATTGCCCAGCGGCGCGGTTTCGCTGAAAAGTGCGGTGTAGTGCAGCTTTACGGTGGTGAGCGTTGCGAGCAATTCGGCGCGGAAACTCCGGCTGTCGGGGTAACCCATGAAATGCGCGATGCGTTCCACGTCCTGCTCGGTGTCGGGCAGGGAATGGGTCTGCTGGTCGGCGACCATTTGCAGGCGATGCTCCAGGCGGCGCAGGTAGTCATAGGCCTCGATCAGCGCGTCGGCGACCTCCGGTTTCACCTTGTTGGCCTTGACCAGTGCGTGAATGGTCGTGCAGGTGGGCTGGGTACGCAGCTCCGGCAAGCGACCGCCCCAGATGAGCTGCTGCGTCTGGCCAAAGAATTCTATCTCGCGGATGCCGCCGCGCCCCAGCTTGACGTTGTAGCCCAGCAGGTCGTCGGGTATTTCGCCGGCCTTGGCGTCGATCTGGCGCTTGACGGACTGGATGTCGGCAATCGCGGCGAAATCCAGCGATTTGCGCCAGATGAACGGCCGCAGGCGGGCAAGGAATTCCTGACCTGCCGTGATGTCGCCCGCAACGGGGCGGGCCTTGATGAGCGCAGCGCGCTCCCAGTTCTGACCGACGCTCTCGTAGTAGGTCATGGCGCCCGAAACGGATACCGCCATAGGCGTCGAGGAGGGATCGGGGCGCAGGCGCAGATCGGTGCGGAATACATAGCCGTCGGCGGTGCGGTCCTGCATGAGGCGTACTGTGTTGCGCGCGAGTTCCACGCAGAATTTCTGGATGTCGCTGCCGCCCGTATAGGGCATGGATTCGCGGTCGAAGAGGCTGATTAGATCGATGTCGCTGGAATAATTCAGCTCG
>JADZBT010000126.1 GCA_020851915.1 Alphaproteobacteria bacterium
CCAGCAAAAACCACAAACATGACCCAGACAGAGCCTACATTGAAAATGTAGATGAGATGGCAACTCTCGCTAAGGCGGGGCTGGAGATCAAAGGCTTCGATGCAATCAGACGGCTCCAGACCGCTGAAGTGGGGAAAGAAGACCTTTCACGACCATTGTAATCAGACAAACCACCCGCGTACCTCCTCCAGCCCCGGCTCCGCGCCGAAGGGGAGGTTGATGCCGATCAGCCCGCTGCCGCGCAGGCGCAGGCCGGATGCTTCGGTGAACAGCACTTCCTGCTGCCAGAATCCCGGCAGGTTGGCTTGTGCGAGCGTATCCGTCAGCACCGTATGCAGGCCCGCTGTCAGCACCGGATACCACAGCAGGATGGTGACCTCCGGCCATTTCTTGAGTATCGCCCTAACGAATTCCGCAGCCTGTGCGTATTCGGTCTTCACCTCGTAACTGGGGTCGATGAGCAGCATGCCGCGCCGAGGGACGGGCGGCGAGAGCGCCAGCGCGCCTTCGTATCCATCGCGCTTATGTATCTTGATATTGGGCGCACTCATGTGCGCGCTGAGCGCCGCGTGTTCCTGCGGATGCAGCTCCATCAGCTGCATGCGGTCATGGAAGCGCAGCAGCTCCCGCGCGATGGCGGGCGAGCCCGGGTAGCTCTGCGGCCCGTGCTTCTCCCTCACCTTCGCCACGGCCCGCGCGTAGGGATGGCTCGGCGGTATCTTATGCTCCCGCAGGAGCGCCTCGATGCCCGTCCTGAATTCACCGGTCTTTGCGGCCTCCTTGGAGGAGAGGTCGTACAGCCCCCTGCCCGCATGGGTTTCCATATAGGTGAACGGCTTATCCTTGGCCATCATGCGCGTCAGGATGACCGCCAGCGCCGCATGCTTGTGAATATCGGGCAGATTTCCAGCGTGATAGATATGTTGGTACGAGAGCATATTTCCCCCGTATACCCTGTTTCGAGGGATTTTCCTTAGATTTTTTTACATAACTGGGCTAGGTTCCTACATAATTTCAACAACCCGGTGTTTTATGACGAAACTCGAAAAACTGGTCGCCGGATACAAGGACTTCCACCAGAAATATTTTGTCGAAGACCACGAGCTGTATGCGCGCCTTGCGCGCGGCGGCCAATCCCCCAGCATCGCGATGGTCGCCTGTAGCGACTCGCGGGTGGATCCGTCCATCATCACCAACGCGCAGCCGGGCGAGCTGTTCGTGGTACGCAACGTGGCGAACCTCATACCTCCCTACCAGCCCGACAGCGCCTATCACGGCACGAGCGCCGCGCTGGAATTCGCGGTGCAGGGGCTAGGAGTGGAACATATCATCGTCTGCGGCCATCGGCACTGCGCCGGCATCCGCCATCTGGTAGCGCAGCCGGACAAGCACGGGAACGGCGAACAGAGCTTCGTCAATTCCTGGATGCGTATCGTTGATGACGTGAAAGACGAGGTGTGCTCGCATCATTCCCATCTGGATGCGGGCGAACAGGCACATCTGTGCGAACGCAAGGCCATCGAGCACTCCCTGCGGAATCTGCGTAGTTTTCCATGGATCCGCGACCGCGTGAATGCGGGAAAACTGGCGCTTCACGGCTGGTATCTGGATATTGAGGAAGGTATGTTATACACCTTCGATCATAGCGCAGGCACATGGGAGGCGATCCGCTGATGCCGGAAGATGAAGCGAAAGAGAAAAAAACTTTCTGGCGCATGATATTGGGCGGCACGCGCCGCCGCAAGCGCTGGCTGATGGCCCTCCTGCTGGCCACCGTGCTTACGCTCGGCCTGATGGGCTACCTGAAACTTGCCGAGGAGATACTGAGCTCCGAGGATTTCACCCTCACCATCGGCAGCGTGAAGCTTTCGCTCTACAAGATACTCAAGGGCGGCGTGGCGCTGGTATTCCTGCTCTGGGCCGCGAGCGAGGTATCGGAGACCGGCGAGAAATACCTCCGCCGCCTGAAGCATCTGCGCGCCAGCAATCTGGCGCTTATCGTGAAAGCCTTCCAGATCGCGGTGTATTTCATCGCCTTCCTGCTGGCGCTGGATATTCTGGGCATCAACCTCACCTCGCTGGCCTTCCTGAGCGGCGCGATCGGTATCGGTATCGGGTTCGGATTGCAGAAGATCACCTCCAACTTTATCAGCGGATTGATCCTGCTTTTTGAGAAATCGGTCGAAGAAGGCGACCTCATCGAACTCACTGACGGAACCATGGGCTTCGTGCGGCAGACCGGCGCGCGCTTCACGCGCATCGAGACATTCGACAGCAAGGAGATAATGATCCCTAACGAGGATTTCATCACCAGCCGCGTCACCAACTGGACTTTCTCACATAATAAAGGCCGGGTGGATATTTACGTCAGCGTCGCCTACGACTCCGACAGCGACAAGGCCCACGCGCTTATCCTTCAGGCCGCGCGAGAGCATCCGCGTTGCAGCCGCGTTACGCCGCCGCAATGCTACCTGCTGGAATTCGGCGAGAGCGCGCTCAAATTCCTGCTCTATTTCTGGGTAGATGATGTGATCGAGGGCCGTTACGAACCGCAGAGCGACGTCATGCGCTCCATCCTGAAGAAATTCAAAGAGAACGACATCACCATCCCCTACCCGCGCCGCGACGTGCATGTCCACAATGCCGTGGTCGAGGCGGCGTTATGATGCCCTCCGACGCCCATGTGTTGCTGGCCTATGGGTTCGACGGCAAGGGCGGCGCCACCCCGCTGGCGGAGAAGGACATCAGCCGGCAGATAAAGGCCCGCAATCTTACCTGGGTGCATTTCGACGCCGCCGAGCCGCGCACACGGGAATGGCTGCATCAGGAGATCTCCTACCTCGATCCCTTCATCATCGAGGCGCTGCTGGCCGATGAGACCCGTCCGCGTGTGACCGAGATAGGCGACGGCGCCATCGTCATCCTGCGGAGCGTGAATCTCGACGCGCACGCCGACCCGGAAGACATGGTGTCGATACGCCTGTGGGTGGACAATCATCGCATCATCAGCGTGCAGCTCCGCACGCTCAAGGTCGTGATGGATCTCGCGGATCGCCTGAAGACCGGCCATGGGCCACGCAGCGCGGGGGATTTCATCTCGATGCTGATCGACAAGATGTTCGACGGCATGGAGCCGGTGCTCTCCACGCTCGACGAGCGCATCGACGAAATGGAAGAAGAAGTATTGATGCCCGCGCCACCGGAGGCATTACGCGAGGAGATCGCCAATATCCGCAAGCAGGCGATCATCTTCCGCCGCTACATGGCCCCGCAGCGCGAGGCCGTGGCTGAGGCCGCGTTATGATGCCCGACGCCCACATGCTGCTGGCATACGGGTTCGACGGCAAGGGCGGCGCCGTACCGCTGGTAGAAAAAGACATCAGCAAGCAGATAAAGGCCCGTAATCTCACCTGGGTGCATTTCGA
>JADZBT010000127.1 GCA_020851915.1 Alphaproteobacteria bacterium
AAATTGTTTCACGTGAAACAATCAGCACTCGGGAACGTTCACCGCCATTCCACGGATAGCAAGCCCGCCCTCGGACGTTTCCTTGTATTTGCTCATCATATCCTTGCCCGTCGCCAGCATGGTGGCGATGACGCTATCCAGCGAGATCTTGTTCGTGCCTTCCTCATTCAGCGCGAGTCTGGCACAATTAACGGCCTTCACCGCGCCGATGGCATTGCGCTCGATGCAGGGTATCTGCACCAGCCCGCCGATGGGATCGCAGGTAAGCCCCAGATTATGCTCCAGGGCCATTTCCGCTGCATTTTCAATCTGTTCAATGGTTCCGCCCATCGCCGCCACCAGCGCGCCCGCCGCCATGGACGACGCCACGCCGACCTCGCCCTGACAGCCCACCTCCGCCGCCGATAGGGAGGCCCCGTGCTTATAGAGCATACCGATAGCTCCCGACGTCAGCAGGTAGGTGATGATGCCCTCCTCCGTCGGTTTTTTGGTGTGCTTCGTATAATAATAAAGCACCGCCGGAAGAATGCCTGCCGCGCCGTTGGTAGGCGCCGTGACCACGCGGCCACCCGCAGCGTTTTCCTCATTCACCGCAATGGCATAGGGGTTCAGCCAATCCATCTTTCCGGGAGGGTTCTCGCCCTGCTGTTGTTCCAGCAGCTTCTTATGCAGCTTGGCGGCGCGGCGTTTCACGTCCAGCCCGCCAGGCAGCGTTCCTTCATGCGCCAGCCCCGCCTCGATGCACTCCTGCATCACGCGCCATATCTCCAGCAACTGCCAGCGTATCTCATTCTCCGAGCGCCAGGCCCTTTCATTCTCCCACATGATGTCGCGGATGTTTTTTCCGCTAGCGCGTACATGCGCGCCCAGCTCCGCCATGGATTTGAACGGATACGGCAATGTGCCCGTGATCGCCGTATTGCCCAACGGCTGCCCGTCGCCATCAATGATGAACCCGCCGCCGATGGAGTAATACACCGACGACGCAACCACCTTGCCATCCGCATCATACGCGGTAAGCCGCATCCCGTTGGAATGCAACGGCAGCAACTCGCGCGTGTTGAAATCCATATCCCTGGGTAGAGAAAACGGTACGGCATGTACGCCCGCCAGATTCAGCGGCGATCCGCCGCGTATCTCGTCCACGCGACGCAGGAATTTCTCCGTATCGACCGTGCCCGGCTCCTCTCCCTCCAGTCCGGCGAGGATGGCACGGTCGGTTCCGTGGCCGATGCCGGTGAATGCCAGCGAGCCGAACAGTTCCACCAGCACGCGCCTGACATTCTGCGGCTCCGCGAGGTGTTTCGAGAAATGGAACCCGGCGCGCATCGGCCCCACGGTATGCGAGCTGGACGGCCCCACGCCGATAGTGAACAGGTCAAAAACGCTGATGGACATAGAAACCGGCTCTCGTTATATATTCCGCGCATTATATAAGGATTTACGCGATGAACGACAAGGATTTCGAGCAGAGGCTACAGGAAGCCTACGCGCCGGAGACATTCCGGCAACAGGCGCATGCGCTCACCGACATGCTGGCGGATTATCTGGAACAGGCCGAAAGCAAACGCCTCGACCATGTGCTCGCCCCCAATGAACCCAATGCGCTCTATCAGGCATGGCAGAAGAGGCCGCTGCCCTCGCATGGCGCTGGAGAAGAGGCCTTGCTGCCGTTCCTCCGTGAGGTATTGCAGGAATCCATCCATGTGCATCACCCGCACTACCTCGGGCATCAGGTGTCCGCACCGTTGCCTGTGGCAGCATTGTGCGACCTCATGTCGTCGCTGCTCAACAACGGAGCCGCCGTATACGAGATGGGCCCGCTGGAAAATGTGTTCGGGCGACTGCTGGTCGAATGGATGGGCAAGACGCTCGGCATGGGCGACAAGACAGGCGGCGTGATGACCTCCGGTGGATCGATGGGCAACCTCACCGCGCTGCTCGCGGCGCGTCAGGTGAAGGCGGGTGTCGACGTATGGAATGAAGGCAACAATAACACAAATCCGCTCGCCATCATGGTGTCCGACCAGTCGCACTATTGCATTGAGCGCGCGGCACGCCTGATGGGACTGGGCGCTGACGGCGTGATAAAGATCCGCACCGATGCCGCGTTCCAGATACAACCGGAAGCCATCGAGGCCGCATACGCAGAAGCGCAAAAGCGGGGCCGCAAAGTATTCGCCATCGTCGGCGGCGCATGCTCTACCGCCACCGGCACGTTCGAGAATCTTGAAGCGCTCGCCGCATTCGCCAAAGCGCACGACCTGTGGTTCCACGTCGATGGAGCACATGGTGCGCCGACGATATTATCGGAACTGCACCAGCATAAACTCAAGGGCGTGGAGCATGCCGATTCCATCATCTGGGATGCCCATAAGATGATGATGATGCCTGCACTCGTCACGGCAGTGATATTCCGCGATCACCTCGATTCCTATGCGCCGTTCTCGCAGGCGGCATCGTACCTGTTCCACGGTAATCCGCAGGATGAGTGGTATCATTCCGGCATCCGCACGCTGGAATGCACCAAGGTGATGATGTCGCTGAAACTCTATACCTGCATACAGCTCTACGGCACGGCGTTCTTCGGAAAATTCGTCGAGCACCAGTACGCGCAAACCGCGCGCTTCGCCGCAATGCTGAAGGCCGCGCCGGACTTCGAGATCGCGGTGGAGCCGCAGGCGAATATCATCTGCTTCCGCCATCGCCCTGAAGGAACGCGCGACGAGGACATGGACGATCTACAGGCCCATATCCGCAGCCGCATTCTGGAAACGGGAAAATTCTACATCGTTCGCACCACGCTGCCGACCGGCATCCATCTGCGCTGCACGTTGCTCAACCCACTACTGCATGACGCGGATCTCTTGGAACTGATGGGATTCATCCGCCAGTTGGGCGCGGAGAAGGTGAAGCGGGCGGCCTAAAACATCACCACCATCCCATCGAACGCCGCTTCCACGCCTGTGGGTAGCTGCGCGTTCAGCGTTGCATATTCCAGCTCGTGCCCCATGTGAGTGAGTATCGCGCGTTCGGGGCGCACGCGCGCGATCCATTCCAGCGTTTGTTCGAGATGCGAATGCGTCGGCATCGGACGGTTGCTGAGGCAATCCACTATCCAGAGCTTGATCCCCTTCAACACATCAAAAGAAGCATCCGGTAGCGATTTTGCGTCGGTCGTATAGGCCATGTCGCCCACGCGGAATCCCAGCGTCGTGCCGTGTGCGCCGTGGCCTTGATCGAATGGGATCACGCGCACGCCTTCGGCGTCGAAGGATTCACCGGCACGGATCTCTCTCGGCTCCAGCGCCGGACGGAACCAGCCATATTGCGGGATAGGATTCTTGAATACATACGCGAAGCGCGCGCGGATTTCCTCGAGCGTATCCGCCGTACCGTATGCCGGTATCAGCTTGTTAGCGTGATAATTGAACGAGCGCGCATCGTCGATACCATGCGTGTGATCGGCATGGGCATGCGTATAGAGGATGGCATCCACCGTCTTGATGTGATGGCGCAGGCATTGCTGGCGCAGGTCCGGCGGCGTATCGACCAGCAGGCGCTTGCCGTGCGTTTCGATGAGGATGGATACGCGGGTACGGTTATTTTTTGGGTTGGATGACGTGCATACCGGACATTCGCAGCCTATCAGCGGCACGCCGCCGGATGGTCCGCAGCCGAGTATCGTCACCTTCATTTATATCCCCTTTTATATATCCATTGTCATCCTCGGGCTTGACCCGAGGATCCAGGGCCAAGTGCTCTGGATTCCAGCGTTCGCTGGAATGACGTAAAATCATATCCCCTTCGGGCGCGTGGCCTTGCTGAACAGGGTGAAGAAATTATCCGTCGTTATACGGGCGAATTCTTTTTCCGGCACGCCCTTGAGTTCAGCGATGAATGCCGCTGTGTGTCTGGTGTAGGCCGGTTCATTGCGCTGGCCGCGCATGGGCATCGGCGCGAGATAGGGCGCGTCGGTTTCTACCAATATGCGATCGAGCGGAACGATCTTCGCCACCTCACGCAACTCCTCGGCCTTCTTGAAGGTCACGATGCCGGAGAAAGAAATATACAGCCCCAGTTCCAGCATCGCCTCCGCGAGCTTTACGCCGGAGCTGAAACAATGGATGAGCGCAGGGAATTTCCCTTTCTTCATCTCGTCGGCGATTATCCGTATCGTATCGTCATCCGCGTCGCGGGTATGGATGATGAGCGGTAGGCCGGTCGCGCGGCCTACGGCGATATGCGTGAGAAAACTTTTCTGCTGGGCGTCGCGGGGACTGTGTTCGTAATAATAATCGAGGCCCGTTTCGCCGATGCCGATGACCTTAGGGCGCTGCGTGAATGCGGTGAGCTCCGCTTCCGTGACGCTTTCCTCTCCCGCGCTGTGCGGATGGATGCCCACCGAGCACCAGATGTTATCGTATTTACTCGCTACCGCATGCACCTGCTCGAACTCGGATATTTTGGTGCAGATGGTCTGCATGACGCCCACGCCCTGCTCACGCGCGCGGTCGATGACCACGTCGAGGTCCGGGACAAAATCGGGGAAGTTCAGGTGGCAGTGTGAATCGACGAGCATTACGCCACCTTCTCCGCTTCCTCCACGAAGCGGGGAAATATGCCTTCGGGTACTGGCAACGGTGTACCGGGAATCAGCGAATGTTTAGCAGAAGCAAACGTGAAACGGCGTTGATCTTCCGGTATCGCCAGCTGGTCAAGCATTTTACCCGCAGAGGCCGGAATGAACGGCTGTAGATACAGCGCGATGACGCGGATGGTTTCGGCCAGCACATAGAGCACCGTATGCATGCGCGCGGGATCGGTCTTCTTCAGGCCCCACGGCGCTTGCTGGTCGATGTAGAGATTGGCCTGCGTCGACAGCGCGAAGATGGAATCCAACACGAAATGGAATTCCTGCTTCTCCACATGCGCGCGCAACTTGCTGAGCAAGGCATATGCACCGTCGAGCAACGCGTTGTCTTCGGGCGTAAACGCGCCATGCTCCGGCACTTTCGCGTCGCAATTCTTCTGGATCATCGACAGCGTGCGCTGCGAGAGGTTGCCGACATTGTTCGCCAGATCGCTGTTGATGCGGTTTATCATCGAGGCGCGCGCGTAGTTGCCGTCATTGCCGAACGGCACTTCGCGCATCATGTAATAGCGCACCGGGTCGAGGCCGAATTCATTCACCAGCGCGATGGGGTCGATGACATTGCCAACCGACTTGGAAATTTTCTGGCCCTCATTCGTCCACCAGCCATGCGCCGTCACGCGCGCAGGCGGTTTCAGATTTGCGGCCATCAGGAAGGCGGGCCAGTATACGGCATGGAAACGCAATATGTCCTTGCCCACCACATGCAGCGGCGAGCAGCCTTCACGGCCATCCCAGTATTGCGCGTATTCTCCGCCCGTTTCCGGGAATCCAAGCGCGGTGATGTAGTTGGTGAGCGCATCGAGCCAGACATACATCACATGCTTCTCATCGCCCGGGACGGGAACGCCCCACGAGAAGCTGGTGCGCGATACCGAAAGATCCTTCAGCCCGCCTTTGACGAAGCTGCGTACTTCGTTGTAGCGCGATTCCGGCACGACAAAATCCGGATGCGCGTCGTAGAATTCCAGCAGCTTGTCCTGCCATTCCGACAGGTTGAAGAAATAGCTTGGCTCCTCCACCCACTCCACCGGCGCGCCGGTCGGCGCTATCCTCTGGCCGTCGCTGTCCTTGGTGAGTTCGGTTTCGGTGTAAAACGCCTCGTCGCGCACCGAGTACCAGCCCGCATAGGAACCGAGATAGATATGCCCGTTGGCCTTGATGCGTTCCCACAGCGCCTGCGTCGCCTTGATGTGGCGCGGCTCGGTGGTGCGGATGAAATCGTCGTTGCTGAAGTTCATCACGCCGGTGAGGTCGCGGAAACGCTGCGATACCTTATCGGTGAACGCCTGCGGGGTGACGCCCGCAGCCTGCGCGGCCTTGTCCACCTTCTGCCCGTGCTCGTCCGTGCCGGTGAGGAATTTCACGTCGTAACCGTCGAGCCGCTTGAAGCGCGCCATCACGTCGCAGGCCAGCGTCGTGTACGCATGGCCAATATGCGGACTGTCGTTCACGTAGTAGATCGGGGTGGTGATGTAGAAGCTTTTGGTCACGGTACTGTCCCGGTGAAATTGCTACGCCGCCTGACGGAGATCGTGGAACAGGTTCAATACCACCTGCCTGCGTTCGAGGTGCAGGTGGTCGGCCTTATCCCACAGCGCTGCGGATTTTTCCCACAAATCCAGCCAATAATCAAGCGGGCTGGCATCGAGGAGGCGCAGGATCACGGCATTCTCGCCTTCGGTGACCTCTTCGGCGGCCACCTGCCCCGTGCCCCCGGCGGAGATGATCTTCCCCAGCAGGCGGCGGAACAGCTCGCCCAGCACGCGCCATGCGGCATCGGCATTCTTGCGCGCGAAGGTTTCCGAGTACGCATAGAGCGCTCCGGCATCCATGACCGGGAAACGCTCCAGCAGCGCGATCATCTGCGCGTATATCTCGACACTGTCGGCGGCGTGAAGCTCCAGCGCACGCCCGGGCGAACCCTCGGAGAGGTGGAATAATGCCCGCCGCTCCTGCGAGGTGACGTCCGGCAGCGCATGCGAGATCGCCTTGCCGAAATCCTGCTCGCTCAGCGGGTGGAGCGGTAATATCCGGCAGCGCGAACGGATGGTGGGCAACAGACCACCCGGCGCATGCGACACCAGAAATATCACCGCGCGCGCAGGCGGCTCTTCCAACACGTTGAGTATCGCGTTGGACGAGGCCGCGTTCATCTCATCGACGCTATCGACCACCACCACACGCCAGCTGCTTTCGGCGGGCGTATTGCCCATGAGCTGCGGCAACTTACGCGCGTCATCCACCAGGATTACGGTCTTGTCTTCCGGTTTTTTAAGCGCGAGAAAGTCCGAATGACTGCCCTGCATCACGCGGCGGAACACGGGATGGTCCGCGCCCGGCATCTCGCCCGGCTTGGGGCGCTCAGAGGCGATAGTGCTGGTATGCGCCAGAATGTAGCGCGCCATGCGGTAGGCCAGCGTCGCCTTGCCGATGCCGCGCGGCCCGGTGAGAAGCCACGCATGGGCCAGCCGCTGCTGACGGAATTGCGACAGCAATGACTCCTCAGCGGCCTCGTGGCCGAAGAGGACGGTGTTCTCACAGGGCTGCAATAAGTGATCCTGTTCTTTTGCCATTACCGCACCTGCAATCGCTCAGAAATGGTTTTCCGAAGCTGGGCCTGCACCTCATCCACTGCCCCACGCGCATCCACTACGGCACAGCGTTCGGGCTCCGCCTTGGCAATGGTGAGGAATCCTTCGCGCAGACGTTCGTGGAACCCCATGTCCATATTCTCGAAACGATCCTGATCGCGGCCCGTCACGCGGCGCGCGCGATCCAGCCCCGTAGCGACGTCGATGTCCAGCACCAGCGTGAGGTCGGGCGCAAAACCGCCGATGGCGGTCGTGTACAATGTGGTCACAATATGCCTGTCGAGCCGATGGCCGTATCCCTGATAGGCCATGGTCGAATCGGCAAAGCGATCGCATACCACCCATGCGCCTCGCGCCATCGCAGGTTTGATGACCTTCTCCACATGGTCGCGGCGCGCGGCGGTGAACAGCAGCACCTCGGTGACGCCATCCCACTTCTGCGCTTCACCCTGAAGCAGCAAGGCACGGATGGCCTCCGCGCCCGGAGTGCCGCCCGGCTCGCGGGTCTGCACTACGTCTATGTGCTTGGTGCGGAGCCACTCGGCCAACAAGCGCGATTGGGTGCTCTTACCGCAGCCCTCACCGCCTTCCAGCGTGATGAAGCGGCCCGCAAGCATGCCCTACTTGCCGCCCAGCCAATGCCCCAGTACCGGCAGTATGCGCTGCGGCCCGAGCAGCGACTCAACGGCCTTCCCGGCGGTCAGAGGCACTTCCATCACCGGCATATCGGGTATCTCGATGGACAACGTGGCTATCTGCATGCCCTCGGTGATAGGAGCCGGGATGGGATTATTGTATTTCAGCTTCAGCACGATGTCGCGCTTGGCCGAACGCGGAAAGCTGAGGGCGATGTCCTTGGTCGCGATGAGAGGCACTTGCGCGTCCTTCCCCATCCACACGTCCGCATAGTCGAGTATCTCACCTGCGCGGAGCAACGTCTGGCTCTCGAAATTCTGGAAGCCGTATTGCAGCAGCTTGCGGGATTCCTCTTCGCGCGCCTTGGGCGATTCCAGCCCGTTCACCACCAGTATCAGGCGCTGTTCGCCGCGCTTGGCGGAGATGGCGATACCGTATCCGCCGTCTTCCGTGTGGCCGGTCTTCAGGCCGTCAACGCCCAGATCGGAACCCAGCAACGGGTTACGATTCTGCTGCGTGATATTGTTATAGGTGAATTCCCGTTCGGCGAAGTATTTATAATATTCCGGAAAATCCTCGATGAGGTGTTCCGACAGAATGGCAAGATCGCGTGCGGTCATCACATGGTTGGGATCCGGCCATCCGGTGGAATTGACGAAATGGCTGCCCGTCAATCCGAGCTTCACCGCATCCTTGTTCATCTGCTCGGCGAACACTTCTTCGCTGCCCGACAGGCCCTCAGCCAGCACGACGCAGGCATCGTTGCCGGATTGTACGATGATCCCCTGCAGAAGATCCTCGACGCTGACCTTGCTGTTGAGCGCCACGAAAGTTTTGGAACCGCCCATCCGCCACGCTTTCTCACTCACCGGAAATTCGTCGGTCAGCTTCAGCGAACCCTGCTTCAGGCGATCGAACGCCACGTGGAGCGTCATCAGCTTGCTCATCGAGGACGGCGTCATGGTATCGTCGGCGTTCTTCTGGAACAGCACCGTATGCGTCGCCGCATCGAGGAGTATCGCCTGCTTCGCCTCGGTATCGAAGGCCTGCGCCGGAGCCATCGACGTCAGGGCCACCATCACGAATGCGGCAATAAAACTCATCATAATGCGGAGTGGCATGATCTTCGGCATCCTGTGTAAGAATTAGCGGTTAGACGGCAATCATCAGTTCGACACGATACGGGCGCCCGGGAATCCGAGGCTTACCATTTCCGTCCGTATGGCCTCCGCGTCCGTATGGGTCTGCAACGGCCCGACGCGCACACGATAAAGCGTTTTGGCAGCGACCTCAACAGGAATAATCTCCGCGCCGCCAAGGCCCGCGAGCTGATCCACCGCCTTGTCGGCGTTCTGGCGGACACCGAATGCGCCGGCCTGAACGAATACCCCGTCGTCTGCCCGCGCGGGCGCAGCCTCAGGACGGGAAAGCGTGCCGGAATCCGATGCCATCGCTACCGGAACCGCTGCCGGAGCTGCCGCCGGAGCCACCAAGGGCTGCGGTTCTCCGCCGGAGGTATCGGTGTAATTGACCGCGTTGGTGTCGATCCAGCCATGGGTGTGCATCTCCTTCTCCATGTCCTCGGCGCTTCGCGCCGCGTCGCTGGCCACCGCCGAGGAGATCGTCGTCGCCGACAGATCGGCCACCTGTATCCCTGCCCCGCCAGTGTCAGACGCCCCCTGCTCGAATGCCGGAGCATTCCGCGCGATCAGCCCCATTGGTTCGGGCGGACTGGACGGAGTGAGGTCAGACGACATCACCGGGCTGGCGGTCGATGCCGCATAGGTGGTGGTATCCACATCCTTGCCCGGCGCTATGCCCAGACTCGCCCAATGCTCTTTGGTTTCCTTGTCGAGATATTCCACGTTCACCTTGGCCGTGCCCGTGCCCACGATCCCCAGCAATTCAGCAGAGCGATGCGACAGGTCGATGATGCGATCATCCACGAACGGCCCACGGTCGTTGACGCGCACGATCAGCGAGCGGCCATTCTCCCTGTTGGTAACACGCACCAGGCTGGGCAACGGCAGCGTCTTATGCGCGGCGGTGATGTCCTCCTGATCGTATACCTCGCCGTTCGCCGTGTATTTGCCGTGGAAGCCCGGCCCATACCACGAGGCAAGGCCGTTCTCGTCGTAATCCGGATCGTAGGACGGGGTATACCATTGGCCATCCACCTTGTAGGGATTGCCTACCTTGACCTCTTTGGGAAGGTTATGCTCATTGTCCCGGAACATGCGCTTCAGCATGTGCGACGCCAGCTCCGTCGTGGTGCATGCCGTCTGCGTCGCCAGAACGGCCCCAAGTACCAGTATCAACCTGAAATAGCGGTGCATCTCGTGTCCTATCCTTTGGATGCGATATGGTCGGCCAGCAGGCCGACCGCCGTTGCGAAATATGTCGAGCGGTTCCACTTGAGCAGAACGCGGTAATTGTCGTACGCCAGATATGCGCGATCCGTTTTATTGTCCGGCAGCACCACGGTGGCCTTCAGCCCGGCATGCTGCGGCAGTGCCGCGCCGTCCCACTGGCGAACCCCCATGACCTGCCATTCCGCAAGCGTTTTTGCGGTTTTGGATTCAACGAGTTTCTTATCGAAGTGAGAGGGAAGCTTCACGCGGCGACCCCAGTTCGTATCCTCATCCCAGCCTGAAGCGGAAAGATAGTGCGCGATGGAGGCGAAAATATCCTCCTGCGTGTTCCAGATGTCCTTGCGGCCATCGCCGTTGTGATCGACCGCGAAACGCTGGAAGCTGCTCGGCATGAACTGGCATTGCCCCATCGCGCCCGCCCAGGAACCGTTCATGTCCTCAAACGCGATGTGCCCGGCGTCGATGATGGCGAGCGACTGCATCAGCTCGCTGCGGAAGAACTCGCCGCGACGCCCGTCATAAGCCAGCGTCGCCAGCGACCATGGCACGGGGTAACTGCCCATATTCTTGCCGTAATTCGTTTCGATGCCCCACAGCGCGACGATGAAGCGCGGCTGCACGCCATACTCAGCGCCGATCCGCTCCAGCATCCCGCGATGCGCGGCCAGCAGTTCGCGCCCCTCGTTGATACGGGCGGGAGATAACAGGCGGGTGACATATTTTTCGAAGGATTTGGTGCGCTCCGGCTGGGCACGATCCAGCTCGACGATGCGCGGGATAGGCGTGAAATCCGCCAGCGCGGTTTCCAGCGTGCGGTGAGAGATGCCCTTCTCGCGGGCCTCAGAAAAAAATTCGCGTTTCCATAATGCCAACTGTGGATCGCCCGCGATGCCCCCGGCGCAGGCCGACAACAGCAACAGCATCGCGCTTGCCAGTACGGGAAAGAATATGTTACGCCGCGTCATCACGCCGTATCCGCTCCCTGTGGATATTTACGGATAATTTACCTATTGAATATAGGGCGTACGGAGGCGGAAAGTCTAGGGTGCATCAGGAAATAGGCCGTGGATTGTCACCCGATGGTGACATATCCGCCGCGATTGGCTCCACAGGTGGCGTCTTTTTGAGATCCCGCAGGTCGTCGAGATCGTAGACACGGTGCGGGTTGCCCGCATCGTCCAGTATGTAGCGGGCCTCTTCCGGCGCTCCCGCAGAGGCATCGCCGCCCAACGCGTATATCTCATCCATAAAGTTGTGGCCGGCGGCACGCGCCTTGCGTACCCACCCACCAACGCTACGCAATACCGTGGGGAGCTCCTTCGGGCCGATGGCGATCAGCGCGACCAGCGCCACCACGGCGGTTTCCGACCATGAGAGATCACTGAACATAAGAACTACGATTCGTCTTTTTTGCTGACGTCCGCGCCGTCGCTCTTCTCGTCCTTCATGCCGGCCTTGAAGCTGCGGATACCCTTGCCGAGATCCCCCATCACCTGCGGCAGCTTCCCGGCGCCGAACAGGATCAGCACCACCAGCAGCACCAGCATTATATGTCCAAAGCTTGGAATCATCCTATTCTCCTGATTTATCGGGTCGGGCGCATGATTGCCCAGTTTGGGCGCGCAGGCAAGGAGGAAATCGGCTGGAGCATCAGTCGGAAAGCTTTTTCCCACCGCTGTCGTAAGTGATCTCACGCGAGGTCGATTTCAGCACTTTCCCTGAACTTCCGGACGAAACCGGGGCCGGCGGCGTCACAGCC
>JADZBT010000128.1 GCA_020851915.1 Alphaproteobacteria bacterium
GCGGGGACGTGCCATACCACCATCAGCATCGCGCCGGTGATGGCGAGGCCGTAGGGCACGGGCTCTCCCGGGCGTAGCAGGCGCGGGAGCGGCAGCGGTTTTTTCAGGCGCGAATCCGCCCAGTTGACCGCAGGGCGCAGCAGCAGCAGGCCCAAGGACAGAACGCCGCCCAGCATGGCGGTGTAGAAGGCAAGATCCCATGCCTCCGTCGTGCCTGTCCACAGCGCGCATGCGGCCAGCAGTTTTATATCGCCGCCGCCCATGAGCTTCAACGCATAGATGAACATGCCCGCCACGAACATGACGGCGAACGCGGTGAGGCCGCTTACCCAGTCGACGGATTCCGGCGTCATCACCAGCATCACGGGATAGAGCAGGATGATGATGCCGACGATCCAGTTGGGGATGATATAGCGGGTGAGGTCGAAGGCCAGCGCGGCCAGCAGGAAGCAGGTGAGGATACCCTGAAAGAACAGCATTTATTTATCCTTTTTGGGATTGGTATCCGCGTCACCTTCTTCGTCGTTGCTTTTCTTTGCACGGAAGGTATCGAGGCTGATGACCTCGGCGCTGCGGTGCTTGACGGCGCCGCCTTCGATCTCCACCGGCTCGCTCAGGAAAGAAGCCTCTTCCTCGTCGTCATAATGGTAGTCGCGCTGGAACTGTAATCCGAACTTGATGCTGGGGTCAGCGAAGGCCATCAGCGCCGCGAAGGGAATGATCAGCGGTTCGCGCTGGCGGTTGAAACTGAGCGTGACCGTGAAGGAATCCTCCATCACTTTCAAGTCCCAGTATTGGTGCTGGATGACGATGGTCATTTCTTCCGGATATTGCTTGCGTAGCGTATCGGAGATCGACACGCCCGGGAAATCGGTGCGGAAGGTGACGTAGCAATGATGATCGCCGGGGAGGCCTTCTGCACTGATGATCCGGAGTGTCTCCTTCACCACGCCGCGCATGGCATTGTCGATGAGCTCTGCATACCCGATTAGATCTTCCGTCATCGCCCCTCGGCTTCTTGCCTTGTTTTTTATTTGCAACGGGCCTACGGCCCACTGCACCGTGCGCCACGAGGCGCGACGCATTAGAATTCGGTGGGGGGCTTCTGTTGCCCGGCGCCCCCCGGGCCGCTTGCTTAAAGTATTAGCTTAGACCAGTGGCCTTATGCAGCAACCTTAAGCTGAGCTACGACGAAATTGTCGTTAGCCGCTACGAAGTTATCGTTAGCATTTGTAACAGTGACCTATTTACGGCAGTATCATACCGAGCGAAAGCCTGTATCTTTCAACGCGCGTCGATCCTGATTCGCCCCCGTAAAACCGCTAGGTGTCGCCCGTCTTCGCTCTTGCGAGCTATGCCGGGCAGGCTTCTCCTATCGGCTTCACCTGGCTGCGCCAGGCGAAGCACGAAGTGCGAAGCCTGGTGGAGGCGCCGGGTTCTGCCCCCGGGTCCGCTACATCTATTACATACCGCGTTTATCGCCATAGCTACCGAAGTAACCCACTTAATATAGGGCGTATTTGGTGTGAGGTAAAGTGCGGCGAGCGCAAAAATACAAATATTAGAGCGATGGCCCTCCCGCTGTGACCGCGTGCAGGGTAGGACGATAGCGGGCGACCACATTCTCCCGGTGTTTGCCGACCACGAGTGCCGCAAAGTTTTGCTGTCCACCGAATACTAAAGGATGTTCAATGTGGGGCACTTGCTTGGCGGCGCTGTCCAGTTGACCGCCGATTTCCTGCGACCACTGGGATATTGCTGCTGGATCCGGGGGAACGTCATGTGAGTTGCGCGGTGGAACCTGCACGCACCGGATGGGGAGATGTTCGCGCAGCATATGCGGACGTACCATCTGTTCGTTAAGGGATGTCTCGGCACTGTCCAGAGGAACCACTACCACCGGTAGATCTTTGACATTCAGTGCTTCGGCGATCAGGTTATACCCACCGCGCTGGATCACGGCGGCGGCATTCGCTGTCGTTTTGCGGAATCTGTCGCCGGAGGCGTTCAATTCTACGACAATCTTCTCTCCGGTGGGGTCTTCCGCGCGTGCAAGCTGGCGGATATCCTCCAGTGCCTCCGGGTCGGCCACGAATACCCGCCAGACATTATCCTTGAACGCTTCGGAATGTTTTCTGGACTGGATAGCGGCTTCGTAGAAGTCGCGGTCGCGCCAATAGGCATACCCGCCGCCAGCGGAAACCACGACCTCTCTATCGCTATCCGGGATGCTCTCGCGTGGCGGCATCACGTTCGAGTAGTAGTTCAGATAGCGGGTCTTGTTGCGAAGTTCAGGTGTTTGCATCACATCGCAGATGTCTCCGGCCCTGATTTTGCCATCCCCCATGATGAGTATCTCGTCGAACAGGTTGAGTGCGGTGAGTTTCTGCTCGTAGGATGCGCCTTCCGCGCGGTAGGGGTCGAAAATATCCAGCATGATACCATAGATCCGCACTTTTGGATTCACCTCGCGCGCGGCTGCCACGATAGCGGCGCTTTCATGCATATATCGCGGTTCGATCACGACGACATCGGGAACATATTCCCGAATGGCGGCGGCCAGTGCGTCCGCCCGTTTTTTCTGGAACTCAGGGTCGCGCAGATACACGGTTCCGTCTTCCGTCTCTATACCCCGTAAACCCTTGTGAATAGAAGGAATAGAAAACACCTGGGCGGCGCGAATGTCCCGGTTCGGCATGAAGTGTGAGAGCGTGCCGGTCAGGAATGCGATGCTTGCTCCTTTGTGTGCCAGTGCTGAAAAATTCATCTCGGCCAACTCAAGATGACCGCGTCCGGCGGTTGATTCAAAACACAGGGCGACTTTGGGGGTTTTGGGTAGCATTGCGATGGCCTTTTCCCTACAGATGGGGAGGATTATAGCCTCAGAAAGTTACCGTATTGTTACGTTGGAAGGGACAAAACCCGTTGCCATGGGGGGGCGCATCCGTTAATTGTTTCACGTGGAACATTTACGAATTCACTCACGGAGTGGGAAGGTGGGGCTATGGCGCTCAATATTGCACAGGAAAGC
>JADZBT010000129.1 GCA_020851915.1 Alphaproteobacteria bacterium
ACTTTCCTGATGGTGTTCCTTATCCAGAATACCCAGAACCGCGACACACGTGCTATGCAACTCAAGCTCGACGAACTCATCCGCGCCACGGAAGGCGCGCATCTCGTGCTGCTCGATCTGGAGGAGCTGAGCGAGGAGGAGCTGGAGCGTATCCGTATGAAATACGAGGATCTCGCCGCGCGGGCGCGCGAACAGTTGCGTAACCACGAGGTGGACACCGGGAACCCCGCTATCGACCTGGATTACTGACCACTATTCACGCAATGTGCATGTAAAACTGTGCATTTTACCGTCACGGGCACTGGATTTGTGCCGGTGATTCGGTTATATTCGCCGTTTGCTGCAGCGCAACAGGGGGCAACGTGGCGGAGCAATTACTAAAATTTACCAGTATCGGGCAACAATATCCGGACATCCGCCCGGCGGAATTACGCCGCGCGGATTTCGAGGAAATCGCCGCGCGTTTCGATCCCGCGCAGGCGGCGGAGCAGGCGTCGCGCTGCTCGCAATGCGGCGTGCCGTTCTGCCAGATCCACTGTCCGTTGCAGAATAATATCCCCGACTGGCTGAAACTCACCGCCGAGGGGCGCATCCGCGATGCCTATGAGATGTCGGCGGCCACCAATACCTTCCCCGAGATATGCGGGCGCATCTGCCCGCAGGACAGATTATGTGAGGGCAACTGCGTCATCGAAAAGGGCTTTAAGTCCGTCACCATCGGCGCGGTGGAGAAATATCTCACCGATACCGCATGGCAGGAAGGCTGGATAAAACCCTTCACGCCTGTGGAGGATCGCGGGCAGTCGGTGGGCATCATCGGTTCCGGCCCGGCGGGACTGGCGGCGGCGGAGAAACTGCGTCGCAGGGGATATGATGTGCATGTATATGATCGGCATGACCGTGTCGGCGGATTGCTCATCTATGGCATCCCCAATTTCAAACTCGACAAGCAGGTGGTGGCGCGCCGCGAGGACTGGCTGGCACAGAGTGGTATTCAGTTCCATACCAAGGTGGAGATCGGCGGCAATGTGACGCTCGCCGACCTGCGCGCGAAGCATGATGCGGTGCTGATCGCCACTGGCGTTTACAAAGCGCGCGACATGAGCGCGCCGGGTATTGCGCTTACGGGTATCGTCCCCGCGCTCGATTATCTTATCACCAGCAACCGCAAGGGGCTGGGCGATACGGTGAAGGAATATGATTCCGGGGCGCTGAATGCCGAGGGAAAGAATGTAGTGGTCATCGGCGGCGGTGATACCGCAATGGATTGCGTGCGTACCGCCGTGCGTCAGGGCGCGAAGCACGTCACCTGCCTCTATCGCCGTGATCGCGGGAACATGCCGGGTTCGCGCAAGGAAGTGCAGAATGCCGAGGAAGAAGGCGTGAAGTTCGAGTTCCTGGCCGCACCGGCGGCGTTTCTGGGTGACGGAAAAGTGAACGGCGTGCGCGCGCACCGCATGCGGTTGGGATTGCCGGATGCTTCCGGGCGACGCTTTCCGGAGATCGTGCCCGGTTCCGATTTCACGCTGAAGGCGGATATGGTCATCAAGGCGCTGGGCTTTGACCCGGAAGCATTACCGACCGCATTCAACACGCCGGAACTGGCGGTGAAGGCGGATGGCACGCTCACCATCGATCGCACATTCATGACCGGTGCGCGCGGCGTGTTCGCGGCGGGCGACATCGTGCGTGGTGCATCGCTGGTGGTATGGGCCATCCGCGACGGGCAGGACGCAGCACTGGCCATGGACGCGTATCTGCGGCAGGCACAGGAGAGGGTAGCGGCATGACCGATAACTGGAACATACGTGCAGAACGTCTTGAAGCGACCGGCCTTTACCGCGCGGCGGATGAGCATGATGCGTGCGGCGTCGGCCTCGTGGCCTCTATCGACGGAAAGCCACGGCGCTCGGTGGTGAAATCGGCGATCAACGCGCTGAAGGCGGTGTGGCATCGCGGTGCGGTGGATGCCGACGGCAAGACCGGCGACGGCGCGGGTATCCATTTGCAGATCCCCGAAAAATTCTTCCGCGATCACATCACGGCGCTGGGCTGGCTGGAATCGGCGAAGGATCCGTTCGCGGTGGGCATGATATTCCTGCCGCGCACCGACTATGACGCGCAGGAAACCTGTCGCGTGATGGTCGAAACCGAGATCATCCGCTTCGGCTACAGCATCTATGGCTGGCGGCAAGTGCCGGTGGATCCGGGCGTCATCGGCGAAAAGGCGCAGGCCTCGCGTCCCGAGATCGCGCAGATCATCATTCAGGGAAAACCCGACCGCGCCACCGAGGATTTCGAGCGCGATCTCTACATCATCCGCAAGCGCATCGAGCGCAAGGCACAGGACGAATCCATCAACGAGTTCTACATCTGCTCGCTCTCCTGCCGCAGCATCGTCTATAAGGGCCTATTCCGTGCCGAGCAACTGGCCGATTTCTATCCCGACCTACAGGATGACCGGATACGTTCGGCCTATGCCATCTTCCACCAGCGTTTTTCCACCAACACTGCGCCCGTGTGGCGTCTGGCGCAGCCGTTCCGGCTCATCGCGCATAATGGCGAGATCAACACCGTGCGCGGCAACAGCAACTGGATGAAGAGTCACGAGGCCTCGATGTCGTCGCCGTTGTTCGGCGATCACGTGAAGGATCTCATTCCCATCGTGCCGCCCAATTCGTCGGATACCGGTGTGCTGGATGCGGCGATGGAGCTGTTCGTGCGTGCCGGGCGCTCGATGCCGGAGGTGAAGACGCTGCTCATCCCACCCGCATGGAGCCAATCCAAGACGCTGCCGGAAGCGCATCGCGCTTTCTTCAACTATTGTAACTGCGTGATCGCGCCGTGGGACGGCCCCGCTGCTATCGCCGCCACCGATGGCCGCTGGATCATGGCCGGGATGGACCGTAATGGATTGCGCCCGATGCGCTATTCCATCACCGACGATGGACTGCTGACCGTGGGATCCGAGGCGGGAATGGTTCCTGTGAAACGCGCGGAGATCATTGAGAAGGGACGCCTCGGGCCGGGGCAGATGATCGCAGTCGATATGCAGGAAGGCAAGCTCTACCACGATCTGGAGATCAAGGATAAGCTCGCGGCGAAGCATCCGTATGCGGAATGGGTGAAGCATATCAAGACGCTGGCCGACCTCAAGATCCCCAAACCCGCGCGTACGCCCGGCATGACGGCGGAGGCATTGTGCCGCTCCCAGCTGGCGTCCGGCCTCACCCATGAAGACATGGAAACGCTGCTCGCGCCGATGGTGCTGGAAGGCAAGGAAGGCATCGGCTCCATGGGCGACGATACGCCGCTTGCGGTGTTGTCGAAGCATTACCGGGGGATGCATCATTTCTTCCGTCAGAATTTCAGCCAGGTGACCAATCCGCCGATCGACTCGCTGCGCGAACGCAGCGTGATGAGCCTCAATACGCGCATCGGCAATAAGGAGAATATTCTCACCGAAGGGCCGCAGCAGACCAGCCTGTTCCTGCTGAAAACGCCGGTGCTGCTGTCGCATGAATTCGAGGCGCTGAAGGCGCATCTCGGAAAGACGGTGGCGATATTGGACGCGACGTTCGATCCCAAGGGCGGCAAGCATGCGTTGCGCGAAGGATTGCGCGCGCTCACGGAAGCCGCCGACCGCGCCATCAAGGAAGGCAAGAGCGATTTCGTCATCACCGACGAGGGCATGGGCCGCGAACGCTGCGGCATCCCGATGGTGCTGGCGGTGGGCGCTGTGCATACGCATCTGGTGAAGCGCGCGGTACGCAAGCAGAATACGCTGCTGGTGCGTTCGGCGGAGTGCCTCGACGTGCATCACATCGCGGTGTTGATCGGCGTGGGCGCGACCACGGTGAATGCCTATCTGGCGGAGGCGGCCATCGTACAGCGCCATGCAGATGGGCTCTATGCGGGGCTATCGCTCGAACACTGCCTGGAGACTTTCAAGGAGGCGATTTCGAACGGCCTGCTCAAGATCATGTCGAAGATGGGCATCTCGGTCATCAGCGCCTATCGCGGCGGCAAGAATTTTGAGGCCATCGGGCTTTCACGTTCGCTGGTGGCGGAGTTTTTCCCCGGACTCACCTCGCGTATCTCCGGCATCGGCATCGACGGCTTGCAGAAACGCAAACTCGCATTGCACGAAAAAGCGTGGGCAACGCCGGAGGCCGAGCCGTTGCCGCAGTTGGGGCTCTACAAATACCGCGCGCGCGGTGAAACGCATGCCTTCGACGGCAAGCTCATTCACCAGTTGCAGGGCGCGGTCGCGAGTGGCCGCTACAAGGCCTATAAGGAATACAGCAATGCGGTGGCTGCGCTTCCGCCGGTGAACCTGCGCGACCTGATGGCGACCAAGCCGCTGCGCCGTCGTATTCCCGTGGAAGAGGTGGAATCCGTCACGGAGATACGCAAGCGTTTTGTTGCGCCCGCTATGTCGCTGGGGGCGCTGAGCCCCGAGGCACACGAAGTGCTGGCCATCGCCATGAACCGCATCGGCGCGGGTTCGAATTCCGGTGAGGGCGGTGAGGGGCCGGAGCGTTTCCATCCGCGCGCCAACGGCGATAACGCCAACTCGGTCATCAAGCAGGTGGCGTCAGGGCGCTTCGGCGTAACGGCGGAGTACCTCAACAACTGTCGCGAGATACAGATAAAAATAGCGCAGGGCGCGAAACCCGGCGAGGGAGGGCAGCTTCCGGGATTCAAGGTGACGATGGAGATCGCGCGTTTGCGTCATGCGACGCACGGCGTGATGCTCATCTCGACGCCGCCGCATCACGATATTTATTCCATCGAGGATCTCGCACAGCTCATCTACGACCTCAAGCAGATCAATCCCGAGGCGCTGGTGTCGGTGAAGCTAGTATCGCAGGCGGGCATCGGCACGATCGCCAGCGGTGTGGCAAAGGCGATGGCCGATAAAATTCTCATCTCCGGTCACAGCGGCGGGACGGGCGCGAGTCCGTATTCCAGCATCCGCTATGCCGGCGCGCCGGGGGAGATGGGGCTCGCTGAGGTCAATCAGGTGCTCACGCTCAACCGCCTGCGTCACCGCGTGGTATTACAGACCGACGGCGGATTCAAGACGGGCCGCGATGTGGTGATTGCCGCGATGCTGGGCGCGGAGGAATACGGCTTCGGTACGCTGTCGCTGGTGGCAATGGGGTGCATCATGGTACGCCAGTGCCACAGCAACACCTGTCCGGTAGGGGTGTGCACGCAGGATGAAAAGCTGCGCGAGAAGTTCGAGGGATCCGTCGAGCGCGTGGTGAACCTATTCACCTTCATTGCCGAGGAAGTACGCGAGATACTTGCGGATCTGGGCGTGCGTTCCCTGAATGAAATTATCGGACGTGCCGACCTTTTGCAGCAGGTGGGCGGCGGACGCGACGTGGATACGCTGGATCTGGGGCCGCTGCTGACGCTGCCCGACCAAGGCGATTATCCGCGCTACTGCACACTCAAGGGGCGCAACGAAGTGCCTGATACGCTCGACACGCGCATGCTCAAAGACGCGGAGAGTGCGCTCAAGCGCGGCGAGAAGATACAGCTCGCTTACACCGTCGAGAACACCTGCCGCACCATCGGCACGCGGTTGAGTTCTGTCATAGGACGCCTGTTCGACCCCAAAACGCTGCAATCCGACCATATCACCGTGCGCCTGCGCGGATCGGCGGGGCAGTCGCTGGGGGCCTTCATGGTCAATGGTATCCGCCTGGAAGTATATGGCGATGCGAATGATTACGTCGGCAAAGGGCTCTCCGGCGGGACGATCATCGTCCGTCCGCGCCCGTCGAGCCCACTGGTGACCAGCGAGAACACCATCATCGGCAATACGGCGCTGTATGGCGCGACCTCCGGCACGCTGTTCGCGGCGGGGCAGGCGGGCGAGCGCTTTGCGGTACGCAATTCCGGCGCGGTGGCGGTGGTGGAGGGTTGTGGTTCCAACGGCTGCGAATACATGACCGGCGGCACGGTGGCGATACTGGGCAATGTCGGCGATAATTTTGCGGCAGGCATGACCGGCGGCATGGCGTTCATCTACGATCCGAAGGAGGATTTCCAGCACCGCGTGAATCCCGAGTCGGTGGTGACGCAGCGTATGGAATCCGACTATTGGGAAAATGAACTGCGGACGCTCATCGAAGCCTATTTCAAGGCCACCGAATCGCCCCATGCCGAGGCCATCCTGCTGCGCTGGGAAACCACGCGTGATTACTTCTGGCAGGTCTGCCCCAAGGAGATGGTCACGCGTCTGGAACAGCCGTTGAGTGACGGGCTTTCTACGGGAAAGCGACAGGCAAGCGTGGTGTGACCAAACCCCTCTCGCATATCACTGTGCTGGATCTGAGCCGCGTGCTGGCCGGGCCGTGGGCGAGTCAGAATCTGGCGGATATGGGGGCGCGGGTCATCAAGGTGGAGCGCCCCGGCGCAGGTGACGATACACGGAGCTGGGGGCCGCCGTTCCTGAAGGATAGCACGGAAGAATCCGCCTATTACCTCTGCGCCAATCGCGGCAAGCAGTCGGTGACGGTGGACATTGGTCATCCCGACGGCCAGCGGATTATCCGCAAACTGGCGCGCAAAAGCGATGTGGTACTGGAGAATTTCCGGGCGGGCGCGCTGGCGAAATACGGGCTGGATTACGAGAATCTCCGCAAAGAGAATCCCGCGCTGGTCTATTGTTCCATCACGGGCTTCGGGCAGGACGGCCCGTACCGCGACGTGGCGGGCTATGATTTTATGATACAGGCGATGGGCGGGCTGATGAGCGTGACCGGCGAACCGGATGGCGCACCGATGCGCGTCGGCGTGCCGTTCGCCGATATTATGACCGGCATGTACGCCACGAGCGCGATACTTGCGGCACTCATCCGGCGCGACCGCGAGGGGGTCGGGCAGTATATCGACCTGGCGCTGTTCGATGTACAACTGGCGGCACTTGCCAATCAGGGCAGTAATTACCTCATATCGGGCAACGTGCCGGAGCGTATCGGTAACGCACATCCCAATATTGTGCCCTATCAGTCGTTCGCGACGCGTGACGGGCATATGATCGTCGCGGTGGGGAATGACAACCAGTTCGCAAAATTCTGCGATTGCATCGGGCACAGCGAATTGGCCGCCGATCCGCAGTATACCACCAACGCCGCACGGGTAGAGCGCCGCACGGTGTTAGTGCCGCTGTTGGCGGAGGCCATGGTACAGAAACCCACGCACGAATGGCTTGCCGTGCTGGAGCAGGCGGGTGTGCCATGCGGCCCTATCCACCGCATTGATGAGGCATTCGCGCACCCGCAGGCGCAGTTCCGGGGAGTCCGTGCGCGCATTGGCGAGGTGGAGGGGGTGCGGAATCCCATCCGTTTCGGTGCGGAATCGCTGACCTCCACCACCCCGCCGCCGCAGCTGGGGGAGCACACCGACACCGTGCTGCGCGAGCTGCTGAGCATGGCCCCCAATGCGATAGAGCGCCTGCGGAAGGAGGGGGTGGTCTAGGATAAAGCCGGTTATAGGACGTATCTCAAAG
>JADZBT010000130.1 GCA_020851915.1 Alphaproteobacteria bacterium
AACGGCAACATGCTGCAAGCCGAGGTTCCGGTATCGGTGATGAACACGCTGACACTCGAACGCGGCATGGACGTGCTGGTACGCCCCAAGCAGACCAAGATTTTTGAGTAGACGGAAAGCGCAGGCCCCTCATCCCCCGCCTTCTCCCTATGGGCGAAGGAGCTTTCCTATCCCCTCTCCCATGGGGAGAGGGTCAGGGTGAGGGGCCTGTATTAACCGTAGTCGTAACCCTATCAAGGAGCACCCCATGACCCTATCCATGTATCAGGCCTCTCTCCCGGCCTTCGTCCGTATCCTCACCAACCTCTCGGCCATCCTCACCAAGGCCGAGGCGCATGCGGCGGCGAAGAAGATCGACCCGTCGGTGCTCATCAACGCCCGCCTTGCGCCCGATATGTTCCCGCTCGCGCGGCAGATCCAGATCGCCACCGACGGTGTGAAGGGCTGTGCCGCGCGCCTCGCCGGCATCGACGTGCCCAGCTATGCCGACACCGAAACGACCTTTGCCGAATTGCAGGCGCGCATCGCCAAGACCATCACGTTCATGCAAAGCGTGAAGCCCGCGCAGATCGACGGCAGCGAGGAGCGCGACATTCAGTTGAAGGTCGGCGGCCACGAGTTGAAATTCAAAGGGCAGCCCTACCTGCTCACCTTCGTCATCCCCAATTTCTATTTCCACGTGACGACGGCCTATGCCATCCTGCGGCATAACGGCGTAGAGATCGGCAAACAGGACTTCCTCGGGCGCGACTAGAATTTTTTTCGGGCCATTTGCGCGCACTATCGCACCTGTAGGCCCCTCACCCTGACCCTCTCCCCATGGGAGAGGGGATTGACTCCTTCTCCCATAGGGAGAAGGCGGGGGATGAGGGGCCTGATCTATCGATGTAAGCACCCAAGAAAAACTCTAACGCTCCACCTGCTGTGGTGCGTTGGCCTCGTTCAGCAGTTTCAACTGAAACACATTCTCCTGCGGCAGCAGGTCGGCCAGCGAGAACCTGCGCGCGGTGACGCCGGGGATGTTGATGGGATACAGGGCGGTCGCCCAGTCGGAGCCCGCCTGCTTGCCGCGCACGCCGTCCACCACCGGGAGCAGTTCGAGATAGGGTTTCTCGTCGCAACCGGTCTGGCTGCGATGCATCAGCAGCGCCTTTATCTTCTCCGATTCGATGGCCTCAGAAGCCGTGACCAGCAGCGGCGGCACAGCGAATGCACCCTCAAAAGCGAAGGCGTCCGGATCGTTCTCCGCCGTGATGTCTGCGACCGGGTTCACTAGCCCTGTCGTTTTATCCACCGCATACTGGTAACGCGGGACATGCACCCTGCTGTCGACAACCTCTTGCACGGCCCACGGCACGCCTGCCGCGAGCGCGAATTCGGGATCGCTGGTGAATATCTCTATCGGGCCATGCTGCGTGTCCTCAAAGAATTTTTCATCGCGCAATTCGATCACCGCGTTAAGCGCCGCGATGGCGGTCGCCACATGATCCGGGTGGTCGGGGTAGAGCGCGGGAAGGGCCAGCCTGCGCGGCTTTTCCCGCCGGATATATTCCTTCAGCCGCTGTGTCAGCTCAGGCAGCTGTTGCAGCAACTCGCCGTCGCGGAAATGATGCGCGTCGTCGTGCAGGTCGTGGGCGCTGGCGTCGGTGCTAAGGTACTCCACATTGATTCCGGTGATCTGTGCGGCCTGCGCCTCTTCCTCCGCCCGCAGGTTGATGGTCTCATGTTCGGGCATGGGTGCGTTGCCTTTTTCCCCGCGTGTCACGAGCAACTGGCGGCAGGGCATGCCCAGCGCGTGCAGGTGGTGGATGAGGAGGGGAAAGAAATCACCGCTCACGTCCGAGGGATGCGGTGAGAGGAACAGCGTATCACCCGGCAATGCATCGCCCATCGGCGTATGCTCCGGGCGCACATGCGCGACATAACGGAATCCGTCCGGTGTCGCGCGTTCGGGCGCGGGCAGGGGCTTGTCTTTCCACAGGCCCAGCAGCCGTCGGATCGCCTCCTGTTCGGAGGCATCCCTGCTTGCTTCCAGTATCTGGGTCAGGCGTGGTTCGGCAGGTGGGGCGATGTGCACAAAATACAAAAATTAAATGTTACTTACATTATATATCGCAATTATACTGTATTTTTGCCGGAAATGCAATGGTGCTAACGATTTTCCGCCGCGCCGAAGCGGATGGCGATCACCTCAAGGGTTTCCGCGCCTGACGGGGTTTCCAGCTCCACCGTGTCCCCCACCCGGGATTTCATCAGCGCCCGCGCGACCGGTGAGATCCAGCTGATCTTTCCGTGGGAGAGGTCGGCCTCGTCCACGCCCACCAGCGTCACGGTATGCTCGCTGTCGTCCTCGCGCGCATAGGTCACGGTCGCGCCGAAGAACACCTGCGTGAGTCCCTGCTGCTCGGCGGGATCCACCACGACGGCGCTCTCCAGCCGCTTGGTGAGGTAGCGCACGCGTCGGTCGATCTCGCGCAGGCGTTTCTTGCCGTAGATATAATCGCCGTTCTCCGAGCGGTCGCCGTTGCCCGCCGCCCATGCGACGACCTCGACCACCTTGGGGCGCTCCACGCGCAGTAGCGCGCGCAGTTCTTCCTGCAATGCCGCGAAACCGGCGGGCGTCATATAATTTTTCTGCGAGGGAGGCAGCGTATCCGGCTCGTCCGGTTCGTCCGGTGCATCATCCCCGGTATCATTCTCTTTGGTGAAGGCTTTGCTCATAGGCTCGTGGGGCGTGATCGGCTTTGCAGGTACGGGAATAATGCATACGCGAATTGCGCCAGAAGTCCAGTCGCGGGGCCCCATGCGGCGTAGCTTGCGATCTGTTCGCTCAGGGAGCGTCCCAAGCCTACGACACCCAGAGTGGTTTCGGCGATGATGAGCAGGCCGAAAGCGATCCCTCCCATCAGGAGCCGGGCAGGAGGTCGGGTCGGCACGGGCGCGCGCCGCAGCACAAAGGCGCAGGCATGCCAGGAGATAAACAATATCAACGGGAGTTCGATGAGCGTAGCGGCAAACTCACCCATACGGGGCGTTACACCCAGAGTACGGATAGCACCCAACGCGAACCCGGCAGCAAATACCAGAGTGAAATATAAAAATGCGGCTCTCAGGATGGATAGCATTTCCAGACCTGCACACTGGATGACGGCGGACGCAGCATACTGCGAATTCTTTCCGAGATTATAGGAGGGGAGGGCCGTCACACCATAATTTTCTTAAAACCTTAACACTACACAGGAATTTTTCTGCTAAAATGCGACCGCATTAATGGCGATAAATCTATTTTAATCAGGATATTATATCATGGCATCACTGGCGGATCTTAACGCGCATCTTGCAGCAGCCATAAGTGGCGCGTGCGACCTGAGGCTTATCACGCTGGATACGGCGGGGGAGGATATGGTGCGTCTGCACCTCGCGCCTCTACCCAAAGAGATCGCGGCCACGGGGGCGGACAGGACCTACGAAGAGACCGTCCGGCTGATGCGGGTGATGTTTCCCCGCGCCAGAGAGAAGGATGACGGCGAAACAAACAGCTTCACCGTTCCGAGGGAGAGCTTCATCCATCAGTGTGAGAAGATGGCGGCATACCATCAGGCGACGAGCGACTCCGAACGGATGATAGAGGCACATTACGCCGATATACGCACAATGCTTGCGGAAGCACTCACCACGTTGGAGATGGTGGCGGATACCGGCACGGGAAAGATATTGACCAAGGAGCAGGCGGCGGCGGCAGAAAAAACCCGTCCGGTGGAGCCTAAGGATTTTGTGGTGAATATGGGCGCGGAGCTTGAATTCACCGCCTTCATCGACGGCGAAAAAACCGCCTCGGCGGATGAAGTGGCCGAAAAAAATGCCGCTATACCTCAGGGTGCGGTTAAAAGAAGGCTGCAACATCTGCTGGAGGCCGGGCATGAAATGAATGAGGAAGGGCTCGATAGGTATCTTCCCGAGCACCTTCAGGTGGAGGCGCTGTCCGGAAAATTCGCGGCAGGCCTGGAGCAAAAACTCGCTGGCTCTTTTCACCACACAAACACCAAGATAACCTTCGAACCTCTGGTGGGCACGTCCCTGACCACCATCTCTGCCCCCGCGATGGATGCGTATGGCGTTGACGCTGTGCGGCCCCTCTATTTCTCTTATCCGCTTGAGGCGGTCCTGCATTTCAGCAATCCTCTGGCGGTTTCCCGCCTGATACGCGGGGTGCGCCAGAAGATCGTCAATGAGGCGACCGCGCTGGATCCCGATACGGGTGAGGCGCTTTACCCGGGCCTCGCGGGGCTTACCTTCCAGACCAAGCCGAACACCGGAGCGCCGCCTTGCAGTATCCACCTGAATGATTCCATTTTCTCTACCGGGGGGCAGAATATGATGGAGCAGGAATTCTTCCAGCCGGGCAGCAACCTGCCGGAGAAGCCGGAGCCGGTGAGTGAGCTCACGCTCTGCATTGAGCTTGCGCGCATTGAATTCTTACAGCAGGGCGGGCTGTTCTTTTTCTCGCGCTCCGCGAACGATGTTCTGCGCTATGGCGACCGCGAGGAAGACGGCCCGACCATCATCGGGACGGCGCGCAAGCGTGAAGCCGGGTGTTATCCATCCAGCCTGCTGCCGGGCCCTCATAGGGATACTTCCCGCACGCAGTACGGCGGCAAAGGCGGCGCAACGCGCAGCGAGAATCGCGTGATAGGTGCGGGTGCGGCGGGTGACGGAGATGTTGCGGCCAACCCTTCGCAGGAGCCGTTCGCCGCCGAGCTTGTCGAGGCGGAAACCTGGGTGCTGCGGCGCGGGGTGGAGATGTTCGCGGAGCGGGTGAAGGCGCGTGCGGCAGGGCAGGCCGTCACACCGCTCACGGAAGAACTGCTGATGGAAATGCCCTATCACACAGAAGCCAGGGATGACTCCATCACGCTGCCTAACGGCAGATTCCTCAAGCCGGAATTCCGTCTGCCCACGACCTGGGATGAGATCCGCGACCGATTCCGCGATAGTGGCTTGATGAAGCAGGTATTCGGGGAGGTGCGGATGGAGGGTATGTTGGAACGCAGCACGGAGCTGAACAAGATACATGCGGCGAATTTCAGGCTGGGTCCGAAGCCACCCGCCCACGCGCCCGAATCGCTGGCGCGTTGATCCCTCCGTGTTGCTCAGGGTATAGCGGCTCTGCCGTTCTGCTCAACGCCGAAAGATAAAGGCTCGGTCAGTTTCTCCAGCGCATCCAGCGAGAGCGCCTTGCGCCACTCATCATACCCGCCCAGATCTCTGTGTTCTGTGATGGCCTGCTGCTTGGCGCGTGCGAAGGCCGTGGTCAGCGCCGGTATCTGGAGCGCCGCGCCGCCGATATTCAGTTCCGGATGGCACTGCGTGGCGTGGGGGATGTCCACGCGGATCACCTGACCGGCCTCGATTTCCGGCATGGGTATCCTGACATCGATACCGAGCAGCCGGTTCAGCCGCTCTATCTTTGCCTGTATCTGCACCAGCTCCTCCGGCCCGATGACCTTGGAGAATTTTACCCCTTCCACCACATGCACGGGAAGATCGCGCGCATCGCCGGATTCCGCCGTGACCGTGCCGCCTGCCTTGGCCAGCTCCTGTTCAAAATCCGCGAAGCTGTCCTCATCGGGAAACACGAAGCCCTGATGATGGATGGTACACACGTTGGCATGCAGCTGGCCATCATCTTCCCTGATCTCGTGGTAGGCGCCTTTTTTCTGGGCAAGCTCCAGTGCGTCCCTGAGCAGGCCGGGATTCATAAGCCGTATGTCATGTGCGGCATCTTCCTGCATTCCCGGTTCTTCGAGAAAGCGGGGTGGCTTTCCCGCCAGTTGCTCGGCCAAGAGCCCATGGAACCATTGATGGGTGCGGATTATCGCATCCAATCCCATATCGCCGAAGAGGCCGCCGGCATGGTGACTTCCCGTCGCACCAAGCGCATGCGCGGCGTAGAAGGAGGGGATGTCCTGAGTGAACGGCGCCTTTTCGGGATCGGCGAAAATATCCAGCATCATGTTGGTGACGACCTGATAGCCACGGCAGGTGGAGTGGATGGTCTTGCCATGCGCGATGGCCGCCGCGAGCATGTAAGTCTCCACCACGTCGCGGAGATCGAAGATGCTGTAGGTATCGGTCTTCTCGTGGCGATCCCGCCCGAGGAGTTGTGGTTCGTAGTCCCGTCCACCGGTGAAGGCCACGACATCGCCGGCGATCACTTTCTGCACCGCCTTGCCGATCATCTCCATCATCTGTTCCTTGAAGTCGGGGTGTGACCATTCCTCGGGGATACCTGCGGTTTCCCTGTCGTCGCCGAGGGGCGCGGTATGGGGCGGCTTGATGATGTTCTGGGCGATAGCGATATGCGTGTTCGGCTGTCTGCCGAAGGCGATCTGTATCATCTTGCCCGTCACCGCCTTGATGACCTCCGGGAAGACCACGGTGATTTGCGGTTCTTTGGGCTGTAGCTTTGTGACAAAATTCATAACGGAGTCGCGGCTCGTTCGGTTAGAAAGTTAAGGAGCGTTAGTATATATGAACAGACCCCGTGAATAAACAATAACCGAGCCGGGGTTATACATATTTCCCCCCGCCTAACCGCCTAATTAACAATAGAAATAAAGCTGTAACAATTATAATCTAGGATGCGGCGGGGAGCGCTTTACCTGCCGGCTGTAGCATCCACCGTAACTCTGGATGCAATGAGATCTATTATGCCCCCAGTGCCTGATCTTTTCCATTATCCTGTGCCGCCCGTCTCCGCTGACTTTCCTTCTCCACCCAGGAAGGGTCGCGCCCTGCGGCGTTTGCACGCTCTGATGCTAAAGAGGATCTTGCCTGTGCTACTGCATCCCGCAGGTCTTTTCCTAACATCTCAGCTGCTTCTGGATCACTTGAAAACGCCTCTGCTGCAGCTGCCTGCATCGCATCGCTGATAACTGTGCCTGTGCTGTGACTACCCAATATCTCAGAAGCATTGGCCGGATTACCATAATAATCCGGTTGCTGCATCAGGCGCACTTTGGCGCGCTCAAGCGCTTCTAGCACGGGAATAGTTGCAAGGGTGCTGTCCGCGCTGGCTGCCGGCAAGCGGAATTCGATATAGCCGTTGCGTATACGAACTGCTGCACTCCCCCGCGATGGGGAAGCAAACAACACTTTGGGATCCCCCGAAAGAGGCGGGACGGGATCGCGGACGGTAAAGATGGGCATCGTCTTCGGAAGAACATCCTGAAGTAGCGCATCAACGAATGCCAGTCCAAGAGGCTTAAGCTCTCCATCCTCCCCGAACAGCAAATTGACGCCA
>JADZBT010000131.1 GCA_020851915.1 Alphaproteobacteria bacterium
GCCATACACGACAAAGCACTCGCCCGACCCTGTGCCGCTTTCCGTAGTCGCCTGGTACGCTCCCAGCAGCGCATCGTCGTACCCATCGCCGTTCACATCACCGGCAGCCACGGCAAAGGCGAAACGGTCTTCATGCGCCGCTCCCGAAACTCGCGTCTCACCCTGGGTGCCTGGCGGCGCCGTGAGTTCAATGAAGGATCCGGGCAGTGCACCAGATCCATAGAGTACATACGCCCGGCCCGCCTCGCTTCCCTCGGATCGCTCCGCCCAGGGCGCGCCCAGGAGCAAATCGTCGAAGCCATCAGCATTGAAATCTCCAGAGGCCACGGCCCAGCCGAGCCGGTCAATCGCCGCCTCGCCAAGTATACGCGTCTCATTGTGCGTGCCGGGCGAATCGTTGAGATCGATGACCGAGCCTGCAATATCGGCACGGCCGTAGATGACATATACCTCGCCCGATCCGGCGCCCGCGGTGCCCGTGGCGCGCCACGCGCCCACCACAACGTCGTCGAAGCCATCATCGTTCATGTCTCCGGATGCCACGGCCCAGCCGCACTGATCCGACTCATCGTCACCCTCGATGCGCGTGATGGCCTCGAGATCCGCAGCGTTGTTCAAGTCCAGCTCGGATGCGTTCGCCGGATCACCAAAGACGATGTATGCCGCGCCTGCGTCTACACGCCCGCCAGGATCGGCGAGGGGCGCTCCCACGACGATGTCATCAAAGCCATCCCCGTTGATGTCTCCATAGGCGATTCCATTCCCAAGATCCGAACCGAGACGATCTTCGGCGGCAGCGCCGAAGATGCGCAGGGAGGTGTTGTCTCCGCCCTCGGGCGTCAGCCCCAGGTTGATAATTCCCCCCGGATCACCGAAAGCGTGTAGTGCAAATGCCGTGGCCAGGAAGGCCAACCCGGCCGTGATGCGCATGTAGTGCATGATACCCCTCTCCCATGCAGTTGGGTCCTCTTCCTCAGGCATCGTGACAGCGGCCCGGCCCATGGAAACTCGGGGTTTCCCCGATAATCCTCCCCGGGGCGTTCACCTTCCGCCGCGGGATCAACCTGCTCGAATAAAGCGCACGGCAGGTTGTATCATCGGGTGTAACCTGAAATTGCCCAACAGGAAGGGACTCTTGATGCGCCAGATACTCATCGCGCTTTGCTTCGCAGCCATGGGCGCCGCTGCGCAGCAGCCCGCGGAATCCTTCCAGATTCCGCTCCAGCCGCCAGGCGACCGCGAGTTCATAGCCGATTACGCGAATCTCATCGACACCGCCGATGAAGAGAAGATTCGCGCGGTTGCGGACAAGTTACTCACCGAACGCGCCATTCCGATAGTGGTGGTGACCATCTCCTCGATGGCAAACGCCGGCATGCCGGGGATGCGCATCGAAACCTTTGCCAATATCCTCTTCGACCAGTGGGGCATCGGCTACGAGCAGATTCAGAACGAATCGTGGAACCGGGGGATTCTGCTGCTGGTATCGCAGGGGGACCGAAAGGCGCGAATCGAACTGGGCGCGGACTGGGCTCATAGTTATGACGCGACTGCTTCGCAGATCATGGACGGGGTGATCGTGCCGGCGTTCAAGCAGGGGACCTTTTCCGCTGGTATCGCAGCCGGTACGGAGGCACTCGACAAGATGGCGCGGGATATCCCGCTGCCGAAGACGTTCACACGAGGCGGCGCCGGCGGCACGGCAGCGCAGCCCCAGTGGTGGCACTATGCCATCATGGCCGGCATCGTCGGCCTCATGATATTCACCTTCATCTCTCTCATTCGCCGTGGATCGAGCGGCTGGGCCTGGCTCTTCTGGGGCGCAGTGTTCAGCATACTCGGCATTATCCTGTACAACGCCCTGCGAAACAGCGGGTCTTCCGGCAACTTTGGCGGTGGCGGCTTCTCCGGGGGGTCCTTTGGAGGCGGCTTCTCCGGCGGCGGCGGCGCAACTGGAAGCTGGTGAAGAAAATTCTGAAGGCCGTAGACTGAATGTGAAGTGTAATGTCGCGTCGTTGCCCGGCAACGGGCAACGGTCGACTGACAACTGGCAACTGCAACTTGCAAGCACTCCAGGAGTTCTCGATGAAGGCGTCGAAGCAATTCTCAGCTGAAGATCGAAAGCGTATCGAGGCAGCGGTGCGGGATGCAGAGCTGAAGACTTCCGCAGAAATTGTTCCGGTCGTGGTGACGGCTTCGGGCCGGTACGACCGTGCCGAGGATTTGGCGGGGCTTTGGTGCGGTATCCTGCTGCTGGCGCTGACGTGGTGGCTGTTTCCGCGCATTGATGGCGAAGCCATGTGGGGGCCATGGTGGGTCGCACTCGAACTGCCGGCCTTGATCGTGGCGGTGATCGCTGGCTTCGCCATCGGCGCCATCGTCACATCACACCTCTTTGGCCTGCGCTACCTCTTCACGCCACGATCCGAAATGCGCGAGGAGGTCGCGGCACGGGCGCAGCAGGCGTTCTATCAGCGGCATATTCAACGCACCGCCGGCGGTACCGGGCTCATCATATACCTGTCCCTGTACGAGCGCACGGCGGCTATTGTCGGTGATGATGCGGTACTGGAGAAGCTGACCCAGGGAAGCCTGGAAGCGCTCTGTGAGAAGTTATCGCAAGGCATGCGCAGCGGCCATCCCGCCGACGCGCTCATCGCCACCATCGCGGACGCAGGAGATCGACTCGGGCGCGTGCTGCCGCGACACGCAGGCGACATCAACGAGCTTCCGAATTCGGTGTATATTCTGGACTGAGACATCACCGCCATTGCGGAACAAAAGCCAGCCCCCGCGACTCCGGATCCGGAATGCGGGGGCTGTTTTCTTCTTGCTTACGGTTCGGCATTCACCAGTCGTCAACGATACCAATCTGAATGCGCCGCCGCGGGCCATTGCCGATTTCTTCGCGCGGGACGACAAGCGGGCGCGGCTTGAGACTGTCTTTCACCCGCGGGAAGGCTTCGGCCATGTAGCCCTTTTCGTCGTACTTCTGAATGAGATGAAGCGTGAGCATCAGCCGGGCAATCCGGTGCTGCTGCGACGTATCGCAGTAGAGGATCATGCCTTTCTCGCACGCGTGGGTAAACCGATCGGCGAGGGCCACGGGACGCTTGCCATTGATCTCCGACCACGCAAAAAGGTCGACGTTATCACTCGCCGCCGGGCGGGCTTCGCCCTCTTCAGCGTAAAAGCTGTCTGCAGTGAAATCGACATCCAGCTTTTCGTACAACTCGATGAGCCGGTCGAACCAGTAGAAGATCGCGCGGTAGCCTTCTTCCGCCACGTCGAGATGGAGGGTCATGGTGTCGACGGTGTTGACCCGCTGGCGGGAGAGATACTGCTCGCGCTCCTCGTTGAAATCAGGCACCGCGCGCACGCGCATCTTGTCGGCGGGCGTGCCGTGATTAAAGCTCTCGAGGATCGTCTGGATATCGAACTTCATGCTCGACAGCATGGCGAACTCGCCAAGCAGGTGCATCGTCAGGTCATCGTCCATCAGCACCTGGTCAAGCTGCGGAAGGATCTCGAAGAGATCGATCTTCCAGTCGAAATACATGTCGTGGAAGAGCTTCACGA
>JADZBT010000132.1 GCA_020851915.1 Alphaproteobacteria bacterium
CGGACGGCCGAGGTGGTCCCATCCTTCAAATGTTTTGGTTGCTAGTTGCTGGTTGCTGGAGATAATAGGCCACGAGTAACTAGCAACCAACAACCAGCAACTTCCCTTATGTATTTTGAGCAGCTTTCCCCCGAGGAGGCCGCACTGTCGGACGCCAAATACGCGTTGCGGCAGGAGTTTCTGCTCCGCCGTCGCACGCTGGCGCTTCCCCCCGAGGCCAACACGGCCATTGCCCACCGTTTCATCGAGGCGCTCAATCCCCAGCCGGGCATGGTGGTGTCCGCTTACTGGCCGCTCAAATACGAAGTCGACACCCGTCCTCTACTGGATGCGCTCAATATGCGCGGCTGCGTCACGGCGCTCTCTGCCGTGGAAAAAAAAGATGCCCCGCTGGTGTTCCGCCGCTGGAGCCCCGGCGATGCGCTGGAAGAATGGGCATTCGGCGTGAAACAGCCGAAGGTGGAAGCGCCGTACGTTATCCCTGCGATCATCATGGTTCCGCTGGTGGCGTTTGATGCGACGGGCGCGCGGTTGGGTTTCGGCGGCGGCTTCTATGACCGCACGCTGGAGAAATTCCGTCGAGGCCTGCCGTTGCTTGCCGTGGGGCTGGCCTACAGCTCGCAACAGGCGGAACGCATCCCGTTCGGCCCCCTCGACCAGTCGCTCGACCTCGTCATCACCGAAAAAGAAACATTTGATTGGCGTTGAGCTTTCAAGTAGGTGTCATCCCGGACAAGCGCGCAGTAGCGCGCGCGATCCGGGATCCATCTCTCCGCATGGGTGGGAGCTTCGTCGCCGGTCAGTAGACCGGCGGTGCGTTTCGCCTGCTGGCTGCACGCACTGGATTCCGGATATTTTTGTCTGCTGACAAAAATTCCGGAATGACAAAGGATACATGATGAAATTTCTTCTGTTAGGCGATGTCATTGGCCGTTCGGGCCGTGAAGCGGTGAAAAAGCACCTTCCGCGCCTGCGCGTGGAGTGGTCGCTCGATTTCGTGCTGGTCAACGTCGATAACGCCTCCGGAGGGTTCGGCGTCACTCCCAAGCATTGCGATGAATTCCTCAAGATGGGCGCGGACGTGCTTACCGGCGGCGATCACGTCTGGGATCAAAGCGAGATAAAGCCCTATATCAACAACGCGCCGCGCATGCTGCGCCCCCTGAATTTTCCCGAGGGCACGCCCGGTCGCGGCACAGGGCTGTACGAGGTGAAGGGAAAGAAAGTGCTGGTCGTCCACGCGCTGGGTCAGGTATTCATGCGCGAGAATCTCGACTGCCCTTTCAGGGCGGTGGAGCAGGTGCTCAAAGGCCATGTGCTCGGTAAAACGGTGGATGCCATTCTGGTGGATTTCCACGCCGAGGCGACCTCGGAGAAGAATGCCATGGGGTTGTTTCTCGACGGAAAAGTATCGGCAGTGGTGGGTTCGCACACCCATATCCCTACCTCGGACGTGCGCGTGTTGCCCAATGGCACGGCCTACCAGACCGACATGGGCATGTGCGGCGATTATAATTCCATCATCGGCATGCAGCCTGCGGGCCCGATGGAGATATTCCTCAAGAAGATGCGTAAAGTGAAGATGACACCCGCGCTGGGTGAGGCGACGCTCTGCGGGCTCTATGTCGAAACCGACGATGCCACGGGACTGGCGAAAGAGGTGCGTACGGTGCAAGTCGGCGGCGCGCTTGACCGGAAGGTAAATGGTAATTAGTAATTAGTGATTCGAATCACTAATTACGAAACACAAAATACGAAATACAGACATGGCCGGCCAGTCCCAATTTAAGAACATCATGTACCGCAAGGGCGCGCAGGATGCCAAGCGCGCCAAAATATTCACCAAGCTGGGGCGCGAGATCGTCGCTGCGGTCAAGGCGGGCGGTACGGACCCCGATTCCAACGCGCGCCTGCGCGCCGCGATCATCGATGCGCGTGCCGAGAACATGCCGAAGGACAAGATACAGGCCGCCATCAAGCGCGGCAGCGGTGAGCTTACCGGCGAGAGTTACGACGAGATCCGCTATGAGGGCTACGGCCCGGGCGGCGTCGCAGTGATCGTCGAGGCGCTCACCGACAACCGCAACCGCACAGCGGCGGAGATACGCTCGAATTTCGCCAAGCACGGCGGGAATCTAGGTGAAGTGGGCAGCGTGGGCTTCATGTTCGATCAGGTAGGGCAGATCGAATACCCGGTATCCGTAGCCGCCGAAGACGCCATGTTTGAAGCCGCGCTGGAGGCGGGCGCCGACAATGTCGAGTCGGGAAAAGAATTTCACGTTATCTTCACCGCGATGAGCGATCTTAACGCAGTGCGCGATGCGCTCAACGCAAAATTCGGCGATGCGAAATCCGCGCGTCTGGTGTGGAAGCCCAAGATGACGTCAAGCGTCGATGAGGAAACCGCCAAGATGCTCCTCAAGCTGATCGACATTCTGGAAGATAACGACGACGTGCAGCAGGTCTACACCAATTTCGAGGTGTCGGACGAGGTGATGGCGCGGCTGAGCGCGTGATTCAAGTCTGATTCGGCTTGCTGGCCTCACCATTAGATAACGGGGAAGGCGCGAAATGACCCTCATCCTCGGCATAGATCCCGGTCTGGTGCATACCGGCTGGGGGATCATCGACAGCAGCGGTAGCGCGTTGCGCTTCATTGCCTGCGGCGCGATACACCCCGATAAGGATGCACCGCTTGCCACGCGCCTCCGTACGCTTCACGATGAACTCTCCGGCGTTATTGCGCTCCATCGTCCGGACGAGGCCGCCATCGAAGAAACCTTCGCCACGCAGAACGGCGCGTCCACGCTGAAACTGGGGCAGGCGCGCGGTGCACTCATCCTTACGCTGGCGACGGCGGGGCTGGCGGTGCACGAATATGCTGCAACGCTGGTCAAAAAATCCGTGGTGGGCGTGGGTCGCGCCGAGAAGGGGCAGGTGACAATGATGGTGCGGCAGCTATTGCCTTCTGCTACACTCCGCACGCCGGACGAGGCGGACGCGCTGGCGGTAGCCATCTGCCACGCGGGCCATGCAACGATGCGGCGGACACTGGCAAAGGCGACACAATGATAGGCAAACTCAAAGGCAGGGTGGATACCATCAGCGAAGACTCGGCCATTGTCGATGTCGGCGGCGTGGGCTATCTCGTATTCGGCTCGGGGCGCACGCTGGGGCTGATGCCGCGCGAAGGCGAGGCGGTGGAGCTGGTCATCGAGACACATGTGCGCGAGGATCATATCCATCTCTACGGGTTCATCGACACGATGGAGCGCGACTGGTTCCGCCTGCTCACCACCGTGCAGGGCGTGGGCGCGAAAGTGGCGCTGGCTATTTTATCTGCGATAGAACCCTCGGCGCTCTCTGTTGCGATCGCGGCGGGCGATCACACCATGGTCACGCGCGCGAATGGTGTGGGCCCCAAACTCGCCCAGCGTATCGTGACCGAACTCAAGGACAAGGTCCCGGCCTTTGCGGCGAGTGCGACCATCGTACCGCTCAAGAAAGGCAAAAAAGCCGCCGGTACACCGGAACATAATATCAGCGAGGACGCACTCTCGGCACTGGTGAATCTCGGTTATAACCGTTCGGAAGCCTATGCGGCGGTGAACGAAGCACTGCGTAAGCTGGGTGGCGCGACCAAGGTGGAGGCGCTTATTCCCGCCGCGCTCAAGGAGCTTGCGTAAATGCAGGAGCGGCTCATCAGCGGTGCGGCGAAAGAAGAGGACGGCATCGAGCATTCGCTGCGTCCGGTGACGCTGGATGATTTCATCGGCCAGCCGCAGGCCTGCGGCAATCTCAAGGTATTCATCGAGGCAGCGAAGGCGCGGCATGATGCCCTCGACCATGTGCTGTTCTACGGGCCTCCGGGGCTGGGCAAGACCACACTGGCGCAGATCGTCGCGCGCGAGATGGGCGTGAATTTCCGCGCTACCTCCGGCCCCATCATCACCAAGGCGGGTGATCTTGCGGCGATACTCACCAATCTTCAGGAAAACGATGTGCTGTTCGTCGATGAGATTCATCGCCTGAATCCCGTCATCGAGGAAGTGTTGTACCCCGCGATGGAAGATTTCAAGCTCGATATTATCATCGGCGAAGGCCCGGCGGCGCGCACGGTGCGTATCGAGTTGCCGCGTTTCACGCTGGTGGGGGCGACCACGCGTCTGGGGCTTATCTCCAACCCGTTGCGTGACCGGTTCGGCATCCCGTTGCGCCTGCAATTCTACAGCACGGAAGATCTGCAGACCGTCATCGAACGTGGTGCGCGCCTGCTCGATCTCGACATCACCTCCGAAGGCTCGCATGAGATCGCGCGACGCTCGCGCGGTACTCCGCGCGTGGCGGTGCGCCTGCTGCGCCGGGTGCGTGATTTTGCCGCCGTGGAGAAATCCATATCCATCGATCGCAAGGTTGCGGATTATGCGCTGCAACGACTCGAAGTGGACGACCGTGGCCTCGACAGCGCCGACCGCCGCTACATGCGCGTCATCGCGGAATTCTACGCGGGCGGGCCGGTAGGCGTGGAGACCATCGCCGCTGCACTCTCCGAGCAGCGCGATACGCTGGAGGAAACCATCGAGCCGTACCTCATCCAGCTGGGCCTGCTCCAGCGCACGCCGCGCGGGAGGATGCTCACGCCGCAGGCTTTCACGCATCTGGGGCTTGGCGTCCCGACGCCGCTTGCCAAGCAGCTCGACATACTCACCACAGAGGCCGAAACCGATGCCTGATGCGCCGCACCGCATCGCGTTCCCCGTATATTACGAAGACACCGACGCAGGCGGTATCGTCTATTATGCCAATTACCTCAAATTCGCCGAACGCGCCCGCACCGAGTGGCTGAAAGAAAAAGGATTTTCCCAGCGCGCACTCAGGGAATCGGAAGGCGTGCTGTTCGTGGTGACGCATTGCGATGTGTATTTCCGGCAACCCGCGTTTCTGGATGATGTACTGGACATCGAAACCCAGTTGCGTGAGTGCGGGCGAGCCACTATGACTATGCACCAGCGCGTATGCCGCGCGGGCGCGACTCTGGCGGAGATGACTGTGGAGCTCGCCTGCGTGAACGGAGCGGGTCGGCCAACGCGGATGCCGGAAGCGATCTGCGCGGCGCTGGCGGAATGATAATCGAGTCAAGGAGTAGATAAGCCGATGGAAAGCACAGCAGTAGACGCCATGGAAATCGCGGGCACGGTAGCGCCGCACGACCTGTCGCTGATCAGCCTATTCCTGCATGCGAATTTCATCGTGAAACTGGTGATATTCGCGCTGTTCTTCTCGTCGTTCTGGAGCTGGAAGATCATTTTCGACAAATGGGCGCTGCTGAAGACCAGCCGCGCGAAGGCTGCCAAATTCGAAAAGGGATTCTGGGACAGCAACGACATCGACGAATGGTATCGCCGCACTATCCAGAAGGCCAATCATCCGCTGGCGCGCGTGTTCGCGGCGGGGATGCAGGAATGGTATGCCTCGAAGGGCACGAACCTTGCGCGCATCACGCACGAGGCGCGCGATGCCATCCGCGCCCGCGTCGCGCAGCTGATGATGGTCGCGCGCAACCGCGAAGTGGATGAGATGGAACGGGGGTTGGGATTTCTGGCGACCGTCGGTTCCACCGCGCCGTTCGTCGGATTGTTCGGCACGGTCTGGGGTATCATGGACAGCTTCCAGAGCATCGCGGCGGAGAAGAGCACCAACCTCACCGTGGTCGCGCCTGGTATAGCCGAGGCGCTGTTCGCCACGGCGGTGGGGCTGCTGGCGGCGATCCCTGCGGTGATTGCCTATAATAAATTGTCGGCGGCAGTGGGGCGCTTCGCTGGCGTGATGGAGGACTTCTCCAGCGAATTCGATGCAATGCTCTCGCGTCAGTTCGACGAGGCGGCGAGGGAGAAATAACCCATGGGAGCTGGCGTACAACCCACTACCACGCGCGGCAAGCGCGGGCTGCACGGAAGTCATCGGCCGATGAGCGAGATCAACGTCACGCCGTTCGTGGACGTGATGCTGGTGCTGCTTATCATCTTCATGGTGACCGCGCCGATGCTCACTGCGGGTGTCGATGTTGATCTGCCGGAAACCAAAGCTGCGCCGCTTCCCGGCACGGACGAGCCGCTGTCCATCAGCGTGAAATCCAACGGTGCGATCTATGTTCAGGAAAGCAGAATCGCGCTGGATCAACTGGGCGCAAAACTTCAGGCCATCACCAAGGCCAAGACCGATACGCGCATTTTCGTGCGCGGTGACCGCAAGGTGGATTACGGGCAGGTGATGAAGGTGGTGGGTGAGGTGAATGCTGCTGGTTTCAGCAAGGTGGCGCTCATCACCGACGTAGCGCAGGAATAAGCACCATTACACGGATAAGCGATGGATGAGTTTTCCCGCTGGTATTCTGGTCTGACCAAGGGCACGCGCTATTCCGCGCTGTTGCATTTCTGCGTGATAATATTCCTGCTGTTCGGCGCGCCGATGCTGTTCAGTGAATTCAAGGCGCGCGAGAATTCGGTAGTGGTGCTGGTGGATCTTCCGGTGCGCGACATCACCAACGTGAAGACCACGCCGTCCAAGCCGGAACCCAAGAAAGAAAAGCCCAAACCCAAAGAAGAACCCAAGGAAGAAAAACCCAAGGATAAAAAGCCGGAACCCAAGCCGGAGCCGAAAGAGGCCGTGCCGCTTCCCGACGCGAAGCCCAAGGAAAAACCCAAAGAAAAGAAACCGGAAAAAACACCGGACAAAAAACCCGACGCGAAGAAGCAGCCGGATTTCGACGACATCTTGAAAGACCTTGCGAAGCAGGCGGACGAGGAAAAGAAGAAGCAGCCGGAGAAAACCTTCGATGACGTGCTCAAGGGCGTGAATGCACAGGGCGAGTACAATCCCGCGCTGCCGATGTCGGTGAGCCAGCTCGATGCCATCCGTAGTCAGATCCAGCGATGCTGGAACGTGCCCTCGGGCGTGAAGGATGATTATTCGCTGGTGGTGGTGCTGCGGATGTCGGTGGAACGCAACGGCGTGGTCACGGCGGTGGATTATGAAAATAAAAGTCGTTATAACAGTGACGCAGTATATCGTGCTGCGGTGGATAGCGCGGTGCGTGCGGTGCGTACCTGCAGCCCGCTGAAGAATCTTCCGCCGGACAAGTACGACAGCTGGCGCGAGATGGAACTAACCTTTGACCCGAAGGACATGCTCTACTGATGACCCGACCGATGACCAGACTCCTGCATAGCGTTCTGTTTGTTATGGTACTGTGCGTGGCGGCTCCCGCTCACGCGGTGCTCAAGGTGGACATCACGCGCGGCCATATCGAGCCGATGCCGGTGGCGATGCCTGATCTCAGCGGCAGCGATGCGTCGAGCGCATCCATCGGGCGGCAGATCATGCAGGTGGTGTCGGCGGATCTGGAGCGTTCCGGGTTGTTCGATCCCATCGACCACAATGCATTCATCGAGAAGGTGACGTACGGACAGGTGCTGCCGCGTTTCGCCGACTGGCGTCAGATCAACGCGCAGGCACTCGTCACGGGAACCATCACCCCTATCAACAGCAGCAGCGTGAAGGTGGGCTTCCGCCTGTGGGACGTATTCGGCGAGGAGCAGATCGCGGGCAAGGAATTCTCCACCCAGATAAGCAACTGGCGGCGCATCGCGCACCTCATTGCCGATGCGATATACAGCCGCCTCACCGGCGAGAGCGGGTATTTCGATTCGCGCATCGCGTACATCGCGGAATCGGGGCCGGCGGATAAGCGCATCAAGCGCCTAGCCATCATGGATCAGGATGGCGAGAATCATAAATTCCTCACCGATGGGCGCGCGCTGGTATTGACGCCGCGCTTCTCCCCCAACTATCACCAGCTCATCTATCTGTCTTATGCACGCGGCGTGCCGAAGGTCTATCTGCGCGATCTCGAAACCGGCAGCGAGAACCTGCTCGGCGATTTCAAAGGCATGACCTTCGCGCCGCGTTTTGCGCCCGATAACCGCACCGTCGCCTTCTCGGTGGCGGAGGGCGGGAACAGCGAGATCTACACCATGGATCTGCGTACCATGAAGAAGACGCGCCTTACCCGCGATCCGGGCATCGACACCTCGCCCTGCTATTCACCGGACGGCAGGCAGATCGTGTTCAATTCCGATCGCGGCGGTTCGCAGCAGCTTTACGTCATGGGCAGCGACGGTAGCAATCCGCATCGTATCAGCTTCGGCGACGGAAAGTACGGTACGCCGGCCTGGTCGCCGCGCGGCGATCTCATCGCCTTTACCAAGATGCATGGCGGGCAGTTCTACATCGGCGTGATGCGCGCCGATGGCAGCGGCGAGCGCCTGCTTGCCCAGAGCTATATGGTCGAAGGCCCCACCTGGTCGCCCAATGGCCGTGTCATCATGTTCACCCGGCAGGAACGCTCACATAGCCGTCAGGGGGGGAAGTCGCATCTCTACTCCGTGGACGTCACCGGTTACAACGAGCGTGAGCTTATCACACCCATGGATGCATCAGACCCAGCGTGGTCAACCCTATTACCTCTTTGATGTTTATGGGTAAATTATGCATAATTCACTCAAAAGTAGTGCCATAAATGCAACAGGGGCTGGCGCTTCAACCCTCCGGTTCGCGGGCGCTCGAAAAAAACGATAGATTTTTTTAGTCGCTGCATGTAGAAGGCTCCACTGGCGAGGGTGCGGACTGTGGGTATGCAGTGCGCGGCGCTTGGATCAACTTTGTTATTCAGAAGGGTTACCCATCGGGGGAGATTATGGTGAATCGTATTGTAGCAGTAGTAGCATCTTTGTTTTTATTGGCAGCCTGTGAAACCTCGCCGGATGGCAGCGGTTCCGCAAGCGGAACTGGCGGCGCTGGGGATCTGTACAGCGACTACTCGGGCCAGCCGGGCAGCATGCAGGAGCTCGCTCCGAATGTTGGCGACCGCGTGTTCTTCGCTTATGACAGCTCCGTGCTGACCGCACAGGCTGAGGCAGTGCTGCAGGCTCAGGCCAAGTGGCTGAACGACAACGCCGACATCAAAGTGACCGTTGAAGGTCATTGCGACGAACGCGGAACCCGCGAGTACAACCTTGCACTCGGCGAGCGCCGTGCTAACGCTGCAAAGGACTACCTGGTTAGCCTGGGCGTTTCGGCAAACCGCGTGACCACCATCAGCTACGGCAAAGAGCGTCCGGCTGTTGTAGGTTCCACGGACGATGCTTGGAGCCGCAACCGTCGTTCTGTGACGGTCGTGAACTAATAACGGTTTGAGTATCGAACCGAACGATTGAATGAAGGCCCGTCACCTCCGGTGGCGGGCCTTTTTCTTTGCAGCACGGTGATGGCAGGGGCTTGCATCGGGGCGGCAATTTACGTATGGTGCTCCCTTGAGTTACCGGAGAATAACGACATGAAAATCCACCGTATTTTTCTGCTTATCGCAGCCACGGCGCTGGCCGTGCCTGCATTTTCACCCGATACTCTCGCGCAGAGCAATGTCGATGCGCGTGTCGAGCGCATGGAGCGCGACCTGATGATCCTGCAACGGCAATTCTACCGGAATCAGGGCGGGGCGGGGGAATCTTCCTCTGAACCCAGCACGGTCGAAGTGACCGGGCCGGGCGCGGCGGGTCTCAGCGTGCGCCTGTCGCAACTGGAGCAGCAGATGCGTGAGCTTACCGGACTGGTGGAAAAATCCCAGTTCGAGAACCAGAAGCTTTCGGAAAAGCTCGACAAGCTTTCCACCGATGTGGATTTCCGCCTGCGGGCGGTCGAGGGCGGCGCGGCCGCGCCGGCTACGTCGGCGGCGATGTCGGCCACGCCCGAAACTCCCGTCGCGCCGGATGCGGCGGCTGCGGTTCCGGCGACGCCGCGCGGCGAGACGCAGGCACTTACCGGCACGCCGACGGCGGGCAGCGCCACAGAGAAATATAATCAGGCGTTCGCACTGCTCAACCAGGCGCGTTACGACGAGGCGGCACTGGCGTTTCAGGAATTCACCATGAGCTATCCCGGCGACGCGCTGGTGGGCAATGCCTACTACTGGCTGGGCGAAACCTATTATGTGCGCCGCAATTATCTGGCCTCGGCGGATAATTTCCGCAAAGGCTACGAGAAAGCCCCGGAAGGGCCGAAGGCTGCCGACAACCTGCTGAAGCTCGGCATGTCGCTGTCGGCGATGGATAAGAAAGAGGAGGCCTGCGTGGTGCTCGCGCAGGTGACGGCCCGTTTCCCGAAAGCGTCGGTATCGGTGACGCAGAAAGTGGACGCGGAGAAGACGCGGCTGGGCTGTAAGTAATCCCGCTGCCGCGTAAGGGGAGAGAGCCGGTGGAAAAGCCGGTCGTATCACAGTCATTCGACATGGCGATGGCGCGCTTTGCGCTATTCGAATCATGTCCGCAACTGGCCGTCGCCGTTTCCGGCGGGCCGGACAGCATGGCGCTCATCCTGCTGGCGGATGCGTTTGCGCGCGTGCGCGGCGGGAGCGTGACGGCGCTCACGGTTGATCACGGGCTTCGCCCCGAGTCATCGCGGGAAGCGTCGCAGGTGGCGGAGTGGCTCCGTGCGCGCGGCATCGCGCATCATGTGTTGTCATGGCAGGGCGATAAACCTTCCGCTAATCTTCAGGCCGCTGCGCGCGAGGCACGCTACCGGTTGCTCTCCGACTGGTGTCGGGAGCACGGCGTGCTGCATCTGCTGGTGGCGCATACCCGCGACGATCAGGCCGAGACTTTTCTGTTGCGGCTGGCGCGCGGCAGCGGTGTGGATGGGTTGTCGGGCATGGCGCGTTGCGTCGAGCGCCATGGGATTCGGCTGCTGCGCCCGCTGCTGGACGTGCCGAAATCCGCGCTCATCGATTTTCTGAACACCGAGCAACAGCCATGGATCGAAGATCCGAGCAACGCGAAAGATCTCTATGCCCGCAATCGCCTGCGTAAGGCGTTGCCCGCGCTGGAGGCGCTGGGCCTTACCCCGGCACGGCTGGCGGAAACGGCGGAGCGCATGGGCCGCGCGCGCGCCGCGCTGGAGATGCATACCGCGCAGGCGCTGGCCGAAAGCGTGGTGCTGTACCCCGCAGGTTATGCGCTGCTGGATGCGGCGGCGCTGCGTGCCTATCCCGAAGAGATCTCGCTGCGGGTGCTGGCGGCGCTGCTTTCCACCATCGGTGGTGATGCCTACCGCCCGCGCCGCGAGAAGTTGCAACGGCTGCATGATGCAATCATGCGCGGCACGGCATTGGTAAAAACCACATTGTCGGGCTGTGTATTCCTCTCCGTACCGCGCATGGCGGCAAAGCTCTGGGTGGTGCGCGAACCCAAGGCGGTGGCAGGGGATATGCCGGTTTCCGTCCGCGAAACCATCTTTTGGGACGGCCGCTTTTGCGCGCGGCTCGACGGCGAGGGCGCGCCAGAGTTGAAAATCGGCGCTCTGGGGCAGGAAGGCTGGCGTTCTATCCGCGAGCATTGCTGTGCGCCGGAGGTGTCAGCCCTGCCGAAAGCGGCGCTTTATACGTTGCCGGCGCTCAAAACCCTTGAAGGAGTGGCCGAGGTTCCCCATATTGGGTTCAGCGCCGCTCTGCCCGGAATTCCCCGGTTGCGCCTTGATTACCGCCCGGCGCGCGCACTGGCGGCGGATGGTTTTATGTATTAGGAAGCACAGCGCATTATGAAGTTCGGACGGAATTTTTTCATCTGGGTCGCAGTATTTTTTGTCGTGGTGGCACTGGCCAATGCGTTTCAGGGTGAAATGCAGGGTTCCGCGCATGCGGAGCTTCCATTCTCCGACTTCATGGCGTCGGTAGAGAAAGGCGAGGTGGCGTCCGTCAGCATCAAGGGATCGCGCATCGTGGGGCAGACCACGGACGGCGGAGCATTCGCCACCTACACCCCTGATTATCCCGACCTCGTAGGCGAACTCACCAAGAAGGGCGTGGCGATCTCCGCCGCACCGGAGGATTCCGGCATGCCGTCTTTTCTGGGCATCCTCATTTCGTGGTTTCCCATCCTGCTGCTCATCGGCGTATGGGTGTTCTTCATGCGCCAGATGCAGGGCGGCGGCAAGGGTGGAGCGATGGGTTTCGGCAAGTCGCGCGCGCGCATGCTCGACCAGACGCACAAGCGCGTGACCTTCGAGGACGTGGCCGGCATTGATGAAGCCCGTGAGGAACTGGAAGAGGTCGTCGACTTCCTGAAAGACCCGATGAAATTCCAGAAGCTCGGCGGGAAAATTCCTAAAGGCTGCCTGTTGGTCGGCCCTCCGGGCACGGGTAAAACGCTGCTCGCGCGCGCCATCGCGGGAGAGGCGGACGTGCCGTTCTTCACCATCTCCGGTTCCGACTTCGTCGAGATGTTCGTGGGCGTGGGTGCGTCCCGCGTGCGCGACATGTTCGAACAGGGCAAGAAGAACGCACCCTGCATCATCTTCATCGATGAAATTGACGCCGTAGGCCGCCATCGCGGCATCGGCATGGGCGGTGGCAACGACGAGCGCGAGCAGACCCTCAACCAGCTACTGGTCGAGATGGACGGCTTCGAGGCCAACGAGGGCGTCATCATCCTCGCCGCCACCAATCGTCCCGATGTGCTCGACCCCGCGCTGCTGCGCCCGGGCCGTTTTGACCGTCAGGTGGTGGTGAGCAATCCCGACATAGCAGGACGCGAGAAAATTCTCCGCGTACATCTCAAAAAAGTCCCGCAGGCGCCGGATGTCGACGCCCGCGTCATCGCGCGCGGCACGCCGGGATTCTCCGGTGCGGATCTCGCCAATCTGGTAAATGAGGCCGCATTGCTGGCGGCGCGGCGCGATAAAAAAGTTGTCACCATGCGCGAGCTGGAAGAGGCCAAGGACAAGGTGATGATGGGCTCGGAGCGCAAATCCATGGCGATGAGCGACGAGGAGAAAAAACTCACCGCATACCACGAGAGCGGCCACGCGATCGTGGCGCTGCATTGCCCGGCCTCCGACCCCATCCACAAGGCGACCATCATTCCGCGCGGTCGTGCGCTGGGTATGGTGATGCGTCTGCCCGAGCAGGATAAATATTCCGTCACGCGCGAGAAGCTGAAATCCGATCTCGCGGTGGCCATGGGTGGTCGCGTCGCCGAGGAGATGATCTTCGGATATGAGAAGGTGACCAGCGGCGCTTCGTCCGACATCCAGTACGCCACCCGCATGGCGCGGGCGATGGTGATGCAGTGGGGCATGAGCGACAAGCTGGGCCCGCTCTACTACGGCAACGACAATCAGGAGATGTATCTGGGTAATACGGCGGGGCAGGGGGCGGCGACCTCTGAGGATACTGCGAACGTCATCGACGCCGAAGTGAAGCGCATCGTGGAGGAGGCGCAGGCTCATGCGCGCAAGTTGCTTACCGACCATCACGACGAACTTCACCGGCTGGCGGAAGGGTTGCTTACCTACGAAACGCTGGCGGGCGACGAGATACGCGCGCTGCTGGCGGGCGAACCCATCAACCGCGAATCGGTAGAAGATTCCATCCGCAAGCGTCCGGTGAAGCGTTCTTCCGTCCCGTCGGGCGGGGTGGCAGCGAAACCGGCGACGCGCAGGCCGGCGAAAAAAACGGATGATGCTGCGGACGGAGAGGCGTAGCCCATGGCGCGTAAACTCTTCGGCACCGACGGCATCCGAGGCACGGCGAACATTCATCCCGTGACGGCGGAAGTTGCGATGCGGCTCGGCATGGCGGCGGGAACCTATTTCAATCGCGGCGACCATCGCCATCGCGTGGTCATAGCCAAGGACACCCGGCTCTCGGGCTATCTGCTGGAACCGGCGCTGACCGCCGGGTTCATAGCGGTGGGTGTGGATGTGATACTGGTGGGGCCCATGCCCACGCCGGCGGTGGCGATGCTGGTGAAATCGCTGCGCGCGGATCTGGGCGTGATGATCTCCGCCTCGCATAACCCGTACGAAGACAACGGCATCAAGCTGTTCGCGCCCGACGGCTACAAGCTTTCGGACGAAGCGGAGGCGGCCATCGAGGCCGAGATGCTGAAGGATAAACCGTCCTTCCGCGCCCCGTCGAAAGGGCTGGGCCGCGCCAAGCGGCTGGAGGATGCGACGGGCCGCTACATCGAATACGTCAAGCGCACCTTCCCGAAGGGCCAGCGGCTCGACGGCATGAAGATCGTCATCGATTGCGCGAACGGCGCGGCGTATCGCATCGCCCCGCCGGTGCTGTGGGAGCTGGGCGCGGAGGTGATCGCCATCGGGGTGTCGCCCAACGGCACGAACATCAACAAGAATTGCGGCTCCACATCTCCGAAAGCATTGCAGGAAAAGGTGCGCGAGGTGAAGGCCGACATCGGCATCGCGCTCGACGGCGACGCCGATCGCCTCGTGTTGTGCGATGAGAAGGGCAAGCTCATCGACGGCGACCAGATCATGGCGATGGTGGCGACCTACGCGCACGAACGCGGGTTGCTTCGCGGCGGCGGCGTGGTGGCCACGCAGATGTCGAACATGGGACTGGAACGGTATCTCCACACGCTGGGCCTCGTATTATTCCGCACCAAGGTGGGCGACCGCTATGTGGTGGAGGAGATGAAAAAGCGTGGCCGCAATGTCGGCGGCGAGCAGTCCGGGCATATCATCCTGTCCGATTATTCCACCACCGGCGATGGGCTGGTGGCGGCGTTGCAATCGCTGGCACTCATCCGTGCGAGCGGCAAACCCGCGAGCAAATCCTCGCGGCGTTTCACGCCATTGCCGCAGTTGCTGGAGAATGTACGTTACAGCGGTTCCTCGCCGCTGGGCGTCGCTTCCGTGAAAAACGCCATCCGCGATGCAGAGGAATTTCTCGCCGGGAAAGGCCGGATATTCATCCGCAAATCGGGAACCGAACCACTCATCCGCGTGATGGCCGAGGGCGATGACCGCAAGAGGGTAGCGGCCGCCGTCGACGGCGTGGTGGCCGCCATAGAGAAGGCGGTGGCCGCGCGTGGCTGACGCAGCCTCCACGCACCCCATCACAGCGCCGCGCGGGCGGGTGCTGATCGTGGCAGGGTCTGATTCCGGCGGGGGCGCGGGCATTCAGGCCGACATAAAAACCGTCACCGCGCTGGGCGGTTATGCCATGACCGCCGTCACCGCGCTGACCGCGCAGAATACGCTGGGGGTGCAGGGCATCCTCGACGTGCCTCCCAAATTCATTGCCCAGCAGATGCGCCTCGTGCTCGATGACATCGGCGCGGATGCCGTCAAAACGGGAATGCTCCACCGCGCTTCCGTCATCGCGGCGGTGGCGGGTGTGCTGGAGGAATATCACACGATCCCGCTGGTGCTTGATCCGGTGATGGTCGCCAAGGGCGGCGCGGCGCTGCTGGAGGAGGACGCGATGGCCGCGCTGAAGCGATTCCTGCCGCGCGCCTTCATCATTACCCCCAACATTCCCGAGGCCGAGCTGTTGACGGGCACGGAGATACGCTCGCTCGACGATATGAAGCGCGCCGCCGAGGCGCTCCGGCGCATGGGGCCGCAAGCGGTGCTGGTCAAGGGCGGGCATCTGGAAGGTGCTGCACTCTATGACGTCTATCTCGACGATGACGGGATGCAGCGGTTCGAGTCGGCCCGCATCGACACCCCGCACACCCACGGCACGGGATGCACGCTGGCGTCCGCCATCGCCACGGGGCTGGCGCAGGGGCTTGCGCCCTACAAGGCCGTCGCACGGGCGCGGGCCTATGTGCGCGAGGCCATCCTCGCCGCGCCCGGTTTCGGCCATGGCCATGGGCCGCTGCACCATGGCTGGACGGTAAAAACCGATGGGTTGCCTTGATTTTCTGCGGATTCTGGCGTAAAAAACCATAATGAAACATGGGGGAACTATGAAAAAAGCCTTAGTGGTGGTGATGCTGGTGATGCTGGCGGCGTGCAGTTCGTCGGGAAGCTCAAAAAAGGTGGAATTCACGCCGGTTACCATGGAAGGCGCCAACTGCAAGGCCAAATGCGCCCAGAGTGCTGTACAATGCGAGAGTGGCGAGTATTCCTGCCGCAGCGTCTCCAACGCCTGCATGCAGTCCTGTCAGGAACTGGACGCGCTGTCCGCCGGCCCGAGATAGCGTTAAATCACTTGCCTTTCGGCCAAAACTGGTATATCAAGCCCCTCTTTTCGCGCGGGGACGCGCGGCTATCAGCGAGTACGAGGGGATTATGAAAGAGGGCATTCATCCGGATTATCACGAGATCACCGTGGTTATGACCAACGGTAAGGAATTCAAGACCCGTTCGACCTACGGCAAGCCGGGCGATAAGCTCCAGCTCGACGTGGACATGCTGACCCATCCGGCATGGACGGGTGGCGTCGGCCAGCTCAAGAAGACCGGTCAGATGGAGAAATTCAACAACCGCTTCAAGGATCTGGGCTTCTCTTCGAAGAAGAAAGACGCCGCGAACTAAGGTTGCGGGTTTCAGGTTTCAGAAGGCGCGGGCGGCATTGCCTGCGCCTTTTGTGTTTCTGAATCCTGAAACCCGAAACCTGAAACCTTACTGCGCCGTCCAGCCGCCGTCCATGGAGATGGTGGTTCCGGTGATGGAGCGGGCGAGTTCGCCGCTCAGGAATACTGCCAGCGCGCCTAGCTCTTCCACCTGCACGAAAGATTTTGAGGGTTGTTTCTCGGACAGCAGGTCACGACTGGCTTCGGCGATGGTCCAGTTATGCGCGGCGGCGCGCGCCTCGATCTGTTTCTGCACCAGCGGCGTCAGCACCCAGCCGGGGCAGATGGCGTTGCAGGTGATGCCTTTCTCGGCGTTCTCGAGCGCAGTCACCTTGGTGAATCCCACGATGCCGTGCTTGGAGGCGACATAGGCCGATTTCTGCGCTGACGCCACCAGCCCGTGCGCCGAGGCGACGTTGATGATGCGTCCCCAGCCGCGCTGCTGCATTTGCGGCAATACGGCACGGGTGGCGTGGAAGGCGGACGTCAGGTTGATGGCCAGCACCGCGTTCCATTTCTCCGGCGGGAACTCCTCGATAGGTGCGACGTGCTGGATGCCGGCATTGTTCACCAGAATATCCACCTGCCCGAATTCCTGCGTTGCGGCGGCGACCATCGCGGCGATCTCTTCCGGCTTGGTCATATCGGCGGCGGAGTAGGCGACCTTTACGTCGTATTTCTTGGCGCTCTCTGCGCGGAAGGCTTCGATTTCGCCCTTATCGCCGAAGCCGTTGAGCATCACATTGTGCCCGGCCTCCATCAGCGCGATGGCGATGCCCTGACCGATACCGCTGGTCGATCCCGTCACGATGGCGGATCTTTTCGTGCCCATACGCTAACTCCCAAATACAGCATCGGCCCCGGAGCGAGCCGACAATTTCTTCGCGATCTCCGCCTTCACCCGCCCGCGCTCTTCCTCGAGGGTGCGGATGTAGGCCTCCAGCTCATCAACCGACAGTTTATCAAGCGGCCGGGGGAGGGCAATCGCGGGCGCTTTCTGTGGCGCAACCTCATCACTATCCAGCATAAATCGCCTCCGGGCTTGAAATTCCGCTGCTTTTCATCATGTTTTTATTATGTTATGCCATGCTTGTATAGTGCTTTTCTAACAGCCGGAAAGATGCCGCATTGAACCATCCAGCCCCACTTCCCCATAAGGATTTCTTCGTCAAATTCTGGGGCGTGCGCGGCAGCATCGCCTGCCCGGGGCCCAGACCCGTGCGCTATGGCGGCAACACCTCGTGCCTGCAGGTGCAGTGCGGCGAATACGGCTTCATTTTCGATGCCGGGACGGGGCTTAAAGATCTGGGCGCGGAGCTGGTGAAATCCGGCCCCAAGAATGTAGATATTTTCCTGAGCCATACCCATGTGGATCATGTGAACGGGTTTCCCTTTTTCAAGCCTGCCTATGCGCCGGGCAACCGCATCAAGGTGCATGCTGGGCATCTGCTGCCACGCAGTACGGTCAGGGAGGAGCTGGGCAAGCTCATGTCGCAGCCGCTCTTTCCCATCAGCATCGACATCATGGCGGCGGATATGGTGTTCGACGATTTCCATGCCGGCGAAACCCTGCAAATATCCAAGGACATCACGCTGCGTACCGTGCCCATTCCTCATCCTAACGGCGCTACGGCCTACCGCATCGAGTATGACGGCAAGTCCATCTGCTACGTCACCGACACCGAGCACACGCCGGGTAAGCTGGACGAAACTATTCTGGGGCTTATCAAGGACACGGATATTTTCATCTACGACAGCACTTACACCGATGAAGAATACACGCGCTTCAAGGGCTGGGGCCACTCCACCTGGCAGGAGGGCGTGCGCCTGTCCAACGCGGCGGGCGTAAAGACCTTCGTGGTGTTCCACCACGATCCCGACCACGACGACGACATCATGGACGGCATCGCCCGCGACGTAGAGAAGATGCGTCCCGGTTCGGTCGTTGCCCGCGAGGGTCTGGTGCTGCGTCCGTAACCCGTGTAGGGTCGTTCCCCATGCGCGCGATCTCCATCATAGACGGAACATTGGTATCGGCAGAGCTTCCAATGCCCACGCCCCATGCGGGCGATGTGCTCATCAAGGTCGCCGCCGCCGGGCTTAACCGTGCGGATATTCTGCAACGTCAGGGGAAATATCCGCCGCCGCCGGGGGCGTCGCTGTTGCCGGGGCTGGAAGTGTCCGGCACGATCGCGGCGCTGGGGGCGGGCGTGCAGGGATTCCGCGAGGGCGATGCGGTATGCGCGCTGCTGGCGGGCGGAGGCTATGCCGAATATTGCGTCGCGCCTGCGGAGCAGGTATTGCCGGTTCCCAAGGGCGTGTCCCTCGCCGATGCGGCGGCGCTGCCGGAAGCCTGTTTCACCGTCTGGCAGACGGTGTTTATGAAAGCGGCGTTGAAGCCGGGAGAAGCCTTGCTGGTGCA
>JADZBT010000133.1 GCA_020851915.1 Alphaproteobacteria bacterium
ATGTGCGGCGGGGATGGTTTCATCCGCTTCGCCGTGCATGATGAGCAGCGGCGATGTGACCTTCGCAATCTTCGACAGTGAATCGAAATGATCCTTCAGCAGGAAATGCACTGGTAGCCACGGGTAGAGCTCTGACGCGCGGTCGGCGACGGAGGTGTAGGGGGCTTCCAGTATGAGTGCGGCGGGGTGGAACTCGGTGGCCATCTGCACGGCGACACCCGTGCCCAGCGACTCGCCGTAGAATATCAGCCGGTTCTCGGGGAGGGCCTGCGTTTTGGCGTAGGCGATGGCGGCGCGCGCGTCGTCGTACAGGCCCCGCTCGGAGGGGCTGCCCTCGTTGCCGCTGAATCCGCGATAGCTGGTGGCGATGATGTTGAAGCCTTCGGCGGCCAGCGTGCGGTATTTGTCGGCACGATCGGCGAGCGTGCCGGAATTGCCGTGGAAATAGATGATGGTCGGGTAATGCTCCTGCGTACGCAGATGCCACGCGACCAGTTGCAGCCCGTCGGTAGAGGGCACGCGCACGACCTTGACATTCTCCAGCCCGTAATGCTTGGCATAGGCCGGGGTTTCCGTGGGGTGGTAGACGAGCTTGCGCTGCATCAGGTACATGCCTGCCATCACGCCCAGATAGGCGAGGGCGGCGATGATCAGGAGTTTTACCAGTAATGCGGTCATACGGGAATTCATCATAAACGAAAAGCCTTCACGAGTGGTTAATTACTGTCATCCCGGCCTTGTGCCGGGATCTCATGCCGTATGCCCTGTGGCCTGAGATCCCCGCATGAAGCGGGGATGACATGGTATGGGGTGATGCCTACATCCTCTGTAGAGGCTAACCGCGCCCCCCTCCCGGCCTCCCCCCTGCGGGGGGAGGGGTGGAAAGTGCCTCGAGCAGCCGGTCGTGGATGAGGGCGAGCTGGGAGTCTTTGTCGATCTTCATGCCGAAGCGGTCTTTCACATAAAATACGTCGATGGCGCGTTCGCCGAAGGTGGAGATGTGCGCCGACCCGATGCTGAGCTTGAGCTCCGCGATGGCGTTGGTGACGCGGTAGAGGAATCCCACGCGGTCGCGGCCCTGCACTTCGATTACGGTGTAATTGTCGGACAGCGCGTTGTCGATGACCACGCGCGGCGCGACGGTGAACACTTCGGTGCGCTTCGGGTAGGGAGTCGATTTGCGCGCGATCTGCTCGGAGAGCTGAATCTTTCCGGCGAGCGCCTGCGACAATACCTCGCGGATGGCGTCGATGCGCTTGGGATCGTCGAAGGCCTTGCCTTGCGGGGTCTGTATCCAGAAGCAATCAACCGCGAGGCCGTTCTTCAGGGTGAACACTTTGGCGTTCACGATGTTGGCGCCCGCCACCGCGAGCGCGCCGGAGATCTTTGAGAAGAGTCCCGGCTCGTCGGGCAGCACGAAAATGACGCGCGTGATGGCGCGGAAGCGATCCACCTTGGCGGATACTTCCAGCGGGTTCCGGCGTTTGACTGCTTTGCGTACCAGCGTGGCGATGCGCTGGTGGGTGGTGAGGTTGAAGCTGAGCCAGAAGGCGGCGTAGCCCTGCTCGAAATATTCGGAGATCTCACCGCCCGTCCAGCTATGAAGTTTTTCTCTCAACTGTTCCTGAAGATGCGCGATGCGCGCGGTGCGCTCGCGGTCGGTGTTGCCGCCGACCATCAGCTCCTCGGATTTCGCGTAGAGCGTACGCATCAGCGCGCCTTTCCAGCCGTTCCAGGTGGTGGGGCTGACCGCCATGATGTCGGCGACGGTGAGCACCAGCAGCAGGCGCAGGCGCTCCGGCGACTGCACTTTCGCGACGAAGGCCGCGATGGTGGCGGGGTCTTCGAGGTCGCGGCGGAAGGCGGTGTCGGAGAGCAGCAGATGGTGCAGTACCAGCCATGCCACCGTTTCGGTGGCGGAAGGAGAAAGGCCCATGCGCGGGCCTAACTTATGCGCCACCTCCGCGCCGAGCTCGGAATGGTCGCCGCCGCGCCCCTTGGCGATGTCGTGCAGGAACAACGCGAAATAGAGCACGTCGCGGTCGGTGATCTTGTGGATCATCTCGCTGGCGATCGGGAGGCTGTCCTTCAGCTTGCCCTGCTCGATGTCGTTGAGGATGCTGATGGCGGTGAGCGTGTGCTCGTCCACCGTGTGCACATGGTACATGTTGTACTGCATCATCGCCACGACGCGGCCAAAGTCGGGGATGAATTTCCCCAGTACGCCCGCCTCGCTCATCTTGCGTAATATCGTCGCGGGCTTTTTCGAGCGCACGAGGATGTCCATGAACAGCGCGTTGGCGTCGGGGTTCACGCGCAAGCGGGCATCCACGAAACGCAGGTTACGCTGCATCATCTGCAACGCTTTCGGATGGACGTCGAGGCCGTTCTGCACCGCGACGTAGAAGAAGCGGATGAAGGATACCGGGTCGGCGCGGAGCTGCGCTTCGCTCTCCAGCGCAAGGCGGTGGCCGTCGATGGGGAAGCCCTCCAGCAGCTTCTTACGCAGGAAGAAGCGCGGCATGCGCGTGAGCGGCGTGCGCTTGTTCTCTTCTTCCAGCACCGCGCAGAAGATGCGCGTGAGATCGCCCACTTGCTTGGCAGTGGTGAAATAATGCTTCATAAAACGCTCGACGCCCTGCATGCCGGTGCGGTCGCGGTAGCCCATGCGCTTGGCGACGGCGAGCTGCACGTCGAAGGTGAGGCGCTCCTCCGCGCGTCCCGCGACGTAATGCAGATGGCCGCGCACCGTCCACAGGAATCCGCGCGCCTCGACGAACAGCTTGTATTCCTCCGGCGTCAGGCGTTCGTGCTTCACCATGCCTTCCATGCCGCCATAGGTGTATTTGGCGATCCAGTAGAGCGTGTGCAGGTCGCGTAGCGCGCCCTTGCCCTCCTTGATGTTGGGCTCCACCACGTAGCGCGAATCGCCGACTTTCGCGTGGCGCGCATCCTGCTCCGCGAGCTTCGCCTCGATGAACTCCGGGGCGTTATGCGCGATGGAGGCGGAGAAGAGTTTTCCGAAGGCCTTGTAGAGCATCGCGTCGCCCGTGAGCTTGCGGGCGTCGAGCAGCGTGGTGCGGGTGGAGATGTCCGTTTTCGCCAGCTCCAGCATCTCGCCGATGTCGGCGACGGTGTGACCGGTCTTGAATCCCAAGTCCCACAGCAGGTAGAGGATGAACTCCGCCACCACGCCGCCCGCCTTGCGCGCCGACGGATGGCAGAGGAACAGCAGGTCGATGTCGGAATGCGGCGAAAGCTCCTGGCGTCCGTAGCCGCCGGTGGCGACCAGCGTGAGTGCAGGCGCTTTGCGGCGGTAGTCGATGGCGTAGTCGAACAGCAGCGTGATGAGTTGATCCATCAGGAAGCTGTTCTCCTGCACGTTGGTCGCGCCATCGTTGCTGGCCTCGAAGCGCGCGCGTATCTCTGCGATGCCCGACTGGCACGCCGCGCGTATCACCGCGAGCGCATGCGGGCGCAGGCGGGTGAGGGCCGCGTCGGAATCGGGCAGTGTTTCCCGCAGGGCCTTTTTGACGGCGGTGCGGTCGAATATGGCTTTGGGTTCGCGTATCGCAGGCATAGGGCCGTATCATGCGGGAAAACGGGGGAGAGCACAAGAGGGCCGGTCGGTGGCTGGGCGTTTGACCTTGCCGCCGTAAACCGCTACATGCTGGTGCTATGACACAGCATATCCCATGCAGCCCCGCAACGGCGGCGCGATCGTTCCTGCGGCATCGGCCACTCATCGCGCAGCTGGTGCGGCGCGAGGTGGAAGGCCGCTATCGCGGCAGCATGCTGGGCATGCTGTGGTCGCTGGTGACGCCGCTGCTGATGCTGGCCATCTACACCTTCGTGTTCACCGTGGTGTTCAAGGCGCGCTGGGGCGCGGGCGATAGCGGCGACAAGGCCCAGTTCGCCGTGGTGCTGTTCTCCGGCATCATGCTGCATGCCTTCCTCGCCGAATG
>JADZBT010000134.1 GCA_020851915.1 Alphaproteobacteria bacterium
ATCCAGTGCTGAAAGATAATCTCAGAGAGGCCGTGGCCATGGCTGCTGAGAACCCCCAGAATGCGATAGAACTTCTGGCAGGGTTTGGGAACGGAACGCATGCTAGGCAGCAGGCATCACAAGCCACTCGCCAGATTACAACTACCCCCGACAGTAAATCCCTTGCCATGGCTGAAGGTGGTGGCCTGACTCACAGTGAAAGGCTGATGGCCGAAATCAACAAACCGAACGGCGAGAAAATCCCCGTTTATCTGCTGAACTAATCCACCCTCAATGCATGTTCACGATCTCGTCCATGGACACCTGGTTGCGGCCGGTGTGTTTGGCTATATAAAGGCGGGTGTCGGCGGTTTTGTAGAGGGTGGTGGAGGATGGGATTTCCTCGCTGCCATGACTACCGGAGGCGGATACGCCGATGGATACCGTGCAGCCGATCAGCTTGCCTTCCTGCTCACTGAAATTCTTTTTGGACACGCTGGCACGGATGCGCTCAGCTACCCAGCAGGCGCCCTCGGCGGGGGTGTCGGGTAGGAATACGCCGTATTCTTCCCCGCCCAGACGCGCGGCGACGTCTGTCTCGCGCAGGCAGGATCTGATGATGTCCGAGATGCCCTGAATCACTTTATCGCCGGCGTCGTGGCCGTGCTCGTCATTCAGTTTCTTGAAATGGTCGATGTCGATGAGCAGCAGCGACAGCGGGCGGCGATGCCGCTTCACGCGCTTGAGTTCTTCCTCCAGCCCTTCGAAGAAGGCGCGGCGATTGGCCAGACCAGTGAGCATGTCAGTGGTGGCCATACGCTCCATTTCGGCCTTGGCTTTTTCTTCGGCCAAAATACGGTCGGTGATGTCGCGCAGCGAGCCTACCGAGCCGACGATGTTGCCATCCTTGCCGAACCACGGGTAGGAGATGTCCGATACCCAGATCTTCTTGCCGTCCTTGGTACGCATGAGATAATCCGCCTGCCATTTGCCGACGTCGCCGCCTTTGCGGGCGTTCTCCAGACCCTCGAAAGATTCGACCGCTTTCATGCCGTCGCTTACCAGCCGCGTTTCCTGTATCAGTGCGCGGATGTTCATCGTCTGCATCTCTTCGGGCTGATAGCCGAGCAGGCGCACCACCGCCGGGCTGATGTAGTCATAGTTCATCGTATCGTAGCGCAGGCGGTAGATGGTGTCCGTGGAATAGGAGGTCAGCAACTCGACCTCGGCGCGCAGATCGCCCAGTTGCGAAAGCTGCGAGATCGCTTTCTTGCCCGAGGCGATGGTCTTCTTGGCCTCGCGGGTGATATAGCGTTTTACGGTTCCGGCTTTTCTTTTTTTCGAAACGGCAGGCTGGTCGCTCATGCGGCTCTTTCCTTGGGTCTGTGAGGTTTGCGTCAACACCAAATATTGCGGCAACAGCTCTGTATATACCACCATATGTGGGTAACGGGCAAATGGAAATGCGATGACAAAAGAGAGTATATTACGCCGCCCAGCCCTTTCCCATGAATGCCGTGAGGCGTCGTGAGAATGCGCCCGGATCGCGGATGGTTTCGCCCTCTAATATGCGCGCCTGATCGAGCAGCAGCCATGCGGCATCGGTGAGTTGCTCGGTCTTGCCGCGCGATGCGGCTTCCTTCGCCAGCGTCAGGATGAGCGGGTGTTTCGGGTTGATCTCCAGGATGCGCGCGCTAGTGCCGGGGAGTTGTTTTTGTTCCGACAGGAAGCGCTCGATGCGGATGTCCATATCGCCCTCACCTACCGCAAGGCATACGGGACTATCGGCGAGCTTGTGCGTCACACGCACCTGCTTCACATCTCCACTGAGAATAGCCTGAAGCAGTGAGAGCAGGTTATCAATATCGGCTTTGGTTTTTTTCTCGGATTCATCCGTAGATTTTTTATCCTGCGCGTCGTCTTCGTCATCGGAAAGCGTGGCGCGGGTAACGGACTCCATCTCTTTTTCTTTATACTGGTGTACCACATTCACCCAGAAGTCGTCGACATGATCGGTGAACAGTAGCACTTCGATACCGCGTTTTATGAAGCCTTCGAGTTGCGGGCTTTTCAGCATGGTTTCGCGGTTCTCGCCGGTGAGGTAATAGACCTTGCCCTGCCCCTCTTTCATGCGTTCGATATACTGGTCGAGGCTGATGAGGTCTTCGCCCGACTTGGTGCTGTAGAAACGGCATACCTCCAGCAGCGGCTGCTTCTCCTGCCCCTGCTCGCAGAGCCCCTCTTTCAGTACCGCACCGAAATTCAGCCAGAAGGTTTCGTAACTCTCCGCATCCTTATCCGCGCGCTTCTTGAGATCGCCCAGCACGCGCTTCACAAGACCCTGCCGTATCTTATCGAGCACGGCGTTGTGCTGTAGCGTTTCGCGGCTGATGTTGAGCGGCAGATCCTCGGAATCTACCACGCCACGCAGGAAACGCAGCCATTGCGGAATGAGGTCGATACCGTCGTCGGTGATGAATACGCGCTTGATGTAGAGTTTCACCCGGCGACGGCGGTCGGGGTGGAACAGATCGAACGGCGGCATCGAGGGAATGAACAGCAGGTTGGTGTATTCGATCTTCCCCTCGGCCTTGTTGTGGATGGTCATCCACGGGTCGTCCGGCGAATGCGCTACGGCATGATAGAATTCTTTGTACTGGGCTTCGGTGATGTCGGACTTCGAGCGCATCCACAGCGCAGAAGAGGAATTGAGCAGCGTTTCCGTGCCCTTCTCGCCCACGAACATCACGGGGATGGAGATGTGGTCGGAATAGGTCTTGATGATATGGCCGATCCTGAATTCGTCGAGATAGTCCTTTTCTTCTTTTTTCAGATGCAGGGTGATCTTTGTTCCACGTGAAACATTTTCTTCCACCGGCTCGATAGTGAATTCTCCGGCTCCGTCCGACACCCAGCGCCAGCCGTGCTTATCTCCGGCTTTGCGGCTTTCCACCTCGACCTTTTCGGACACGATGAAAGCGGAATAAAAACCGACACCGAACTGGCCAATGAGCTCCACGCCCTTGTCTTTGCCATCCGCCAAATTCTTCATAAATTCCTGCGTTCCGGAGCGAGCGATAGTGCCCAAATTGGACACCAGCTCATCGCGGTTCATGCCGATGCCGTTATCCTGAATGGTCAGGGTGCGGTGCTTGGCATCACAGGAAATGCGTATCTTCAGCTCCGGGTCGTCCTTGAGCAGCGCGGCGTCGGACTGGGCCTGATAGCGCAGTTTATCGCAGGCGTCCGAGGCGTTGGACACCAGTTCGCGTACAAAGATGTCCTTGTTCGTATAAAGGGAATGGATCATCAGGTGAAGTACCTTGCTGACCTCCGCGTTGAAGGAAAGGGTTTCC
>JADZBT010000135.1 GCA_020851915.1 Alphaproteobacteria bacterium
AGTCGCGGTGGTACTACCGTTCGCCTGCGCCGGAGCGGGCGATAAGACCTCCGGCGTCGGCCTCACCATCTACAGCTCCGCGCAGCCGGGGGCGATTGACGCTAACAGCTTCCGCCCCGTGCCGGGCATGGACGCGTCCTACAACCAGCCGCTGAACGTACCGGGCTACGCCATCGTGCGCGACGAGCGTATGATGAACCTGCCGGAGAAGACCAGCCATCTGCAATTCTCGGATGTCGCCGCCTATATCGACCCGACGACGGTCAACATCACCTCCCTCACCTCGCCCGACGATACGCAGGTCATCGAACAGAATTACCTGTTCGACCTCGTGAACCGTAGTGCCCTGCTCCAGCGTTTCATCGATAAAGAGATCACGGTGGAACAGAGTCTCGGCGACAAGGTCGAGCCGCATACCGGTACGCTACTCAGCGTCGATGGCGACGGCGCGATACTCAAGAAGAAAGATGGCGCGGTGGAAGCCGTACGCAACATCAGCAATATCCAGCTCCCGGAACTTCCCGGCGGCCTCATCACCAAGCCCACGCTCGACTGGCAGATCGCCACCGGCACACCCGGCGACCAGCGCATGCGCGTGAGCTACCAGACCGGCGGCATCACCTGGTGGGCGGATTACAATTTCGTCTTCACGCCTGACAAAAACCCCAACAAGGGTCTGCTCGATGTGAACGCGTGGGTAAGCATCCTCAACCAGTCCGGCGCCAGCTATGACGACGCACGCCTCAAGCTGATGGCAGGCGAAGTGCAACGCATCCAGCCTTCCGCGCCGCGCATGTATAAGGCCGAGATGATGATGGATGCGGCAGGCGCTGCACCCGCTCCCGGATTCGCAGAAAAATCCTTCTTCGAGTACCACCTCTACACGCTGGAGCGCCCCGCGACCATACCCGACAACTCCACCAAGCAGCTCTCTCTGTTCCCTTCCGCGCACGGCGTGCCGGTCGAGAAGATATTGCTCTATGACGGCGGCAGCGACAGCTATTATTACGATCCCGGCTCCGTGCAGATCGATCAGGGTTTCGGCTCCGGCTCCAACGACAAGGTGGCGGTGTATCTCACCTTCAAGAACAGCAAGGAGAACGGCCTCGGACGTCCGCTTCCCGCCGGGCGCATCCGCGTGAATCAGCTCGACACCGACGACAACAGCATGGAGTTCATCGGCGAGGACATCATCGGCCATACGCCGAAGGATGAAGACGTGCGTATCAAGCTGGGCGAATCCTTCGATGTGAAGGGCGAGCGCGTCCAGACCGATTTCTCGGTGGACGAAGCGCGCAAGGTCATGGAAGAGACCTACCAGATCACGCTGCGTAACCACAAGGATGCCGCCATCGCCGTGAAAGTGAAGGAAAACCTCACCCGCAGCCGCAACTGGAGCATCACCAAAAAGAGCCACGAGTACGAGAAGATCGACAGCCACACCCTCCACTTCCCCGTCACCGTACCCGCAAACGGCAAGATCATTATCACCTACACCGTCAAATATACCTGGTAAGAGCATCCTCCATGAAAGCCGCCGTCATCACATTCCCCGCCTCCAACTGCGACCGCGACGCCCGCGTGGCGCTCAAAGCCATCACCGGCAAGGAGCCCGTCGCGGTATGGCATGGCGACAGCGAACTGCCGAAGGTCGATTTCGTGATGATCCCCGGCGGATTCTCCTACGGCGATTACCTGCGCTGCGGCGCGATGGCCGCCCACTCACCCATCATGCGCGAAGTGAAAGCCCATGCCGATCGCGGCGGCTATGTACTGGGTGTCTGCAACGGCTTCCAGATACTCAGCGAAGCGGGCATGCTCGACGGCACGCTGATGCGTAACGCCAGCCTGCGCTTCGTCTGCAAAAATGTATTCCTGAAGGCCGAGGCCGCCAATACGCCCTTCACCTCCGGCTACGGCAAAAAGCCGGTCATCCGCATCCCCGTCGCGCACCATGACGGCAATTACTTTGCCGCACCGGACGTACTCAAGCGCCTCGAAGGCAACGGCCAGATCGCCTTCCGCTACTGCACCCCCGAGGGCAAGATTGAGGCCTCCGCCAACCCCAACGGCTCGCTCGGCAACATCGCCGGCATCCTGAACGGCAAAAAGAACGTATTGGGCATGATGCCCCACCCCGAACGCCATGCCGACCCCCTCACCGGCGGCGTCGATGGCCGTATCCTGTTCGAGAGCCTTATTCAAGCCATCCACTAGGCCCCTTCTCCCATAGGGAGAAGGCGGGGGATGAGGGGCACGATCCATCGGTAAGCCGAAAACACTCTAACCCAAGAATTTCTGCGGGTTCCCACCTTTAACGAAATATTAGTATTCCTTGCGTACTATAAAGTATACGCAACAGGGATACGGACAGCATGGAACTCGACAACCTCTATATTCACCCCACATGGCGTCAGGGCTACGAAGCCCAGCACCGCGACACCTCCACCGCATCCACCGCGACCGCACCCGCACGAAAAGAACGCCGCGCCGCACCGCCGGTGACCGTAGGCTATCCCACCGCATTGCTGGTCATGGCATTTTTCGCGGCGATCGGCATATTCGCCACCTGCGGCGTCGTTATTTACGGGCTCTACCTGCTCGCCGGGTCGGCACTGGTGGCCGAGGCCATCCAGAATTACGATGTGTCGGATGCGCTATTCACCACCACCATCGTCATCCTGCTCTGTGCTTGGGGTCTGCGCGAAGCGATGCGCGACTAACCCACCGGCGCACGCGCGAAAATCCCTCTTCCCTCCCCTGATTTTCCGCGCGAATATTCATGCCGGCACTCACGCCCCTCTAAATCCGGCGATTTCCGTGATAAGGGCTTGTAGTGCGGAGAAGTTTCGAGTATAACGCCCTCTCTTTCCTGCCAAGGCAGGGACTTTTCGCAGTGGTGACGCGGGGTGGAGCAGCCCGGTAGCTCGTCAGGCTCATAACCTGAAGGTCGTCAGTTCAAATCTGGCCCCCGCAACCAAATCACTGCAAATTTTATTTATAAGCCAAATTGTTAGGTCTTAGCGGACTAATTTTGCTCCGATTCCGGATTTATTTAACATCTTTGAACTCCAGCATCCCTCGATATATAAAAAGTGAAGTTGCCACTTTTTGAATACAATGGGTGCATTTCGTGAATGATGAACCTCCGACATCTTTGCTTCGGATTTTTCTGATTTTCCTTCGGTTGGGATTGACCAGCTTCGGCGGGCCGGTAGCACATCTGGGTTATTTCCGTCATGAATTTGTGGAGCGCAGAAAATGGCTGGATGAACATGCCTATGCCGACCTCGTGGCGCTCTGCCAGTTCCTTCCCGGCCCTGCGAGCAGTCAGGTAGGCATCGCGCTGGGGCTGTCACGCGGCGGCATTTTGGGAGCATTGGCCGCATGGCTAGGGTTTACGTTGCCTTCGGCGATAGTGCTGGTGTTGTTCGGCATGGGATTCGCAGCGCTGGGCAATACTCTCGGCACGGGCTGGCTACATGGGCTAAAAGTCGTCGCCGTTGCTGTGGTGGCGCAAGCGCTGTGGAACATGGCGCGGACACTCTGCCCTGATAGATTACGCGCCAGCGTTGCTATTATCGCCGCCATTATTACAGCGCTTATGCCTACGACTTTGGGACAAATCGGCGTAATACTGGCGAGCGCGTTGTTCGGCTGGCGGTTCCTGAAACCCTCCGCCGCACTGCCGCACACGCATCTTTCCATCCCCACCCACCGCATGACTGGCGCAATCATGCTGGCGCTGTTCTTCGCCTTGCTGCTTATCCTCCCGGCGCTTGCCACCGCGACTGGAAGCTATCCCGCGCAACTGTTCGACGGTTTCTACCGTGCCGGTTCGCTGGTGTTCGGCGGCGGGCATGTGGTGCTGCCGCTGCTGCAAGCGGAGGTCGTGCCAAAGGGCTGGGTATCGAACGATGTTTTCCTTGCCGGTTACGGCGCGGCGCAAGCGATGCCGGGGCCATTGTTCACCTTCTCCGCCTATCTTGGAAGCGTATCGAGCGGCAATCCTACCGGCTGGCTGGGCGCAGTGATTGCGCTGACGGCGGTGTTCCTGCCATCCTTCCTACTGATTATCGGAATGTTGCCCTTTTGGGAGAGTTTGCGGAAATACGAGGTGATGCAACGCGCCATGCTGGGCATCAACGCTGCCGTGGTGGGGCTACTGCTTGCGGCGTTCTATAATCCGGTATGGACAAGCGCGATTCTTGGCGTGGGAGATTTCATACTCGCTGCAGCGGCATTCCTGCTGCTGCAATTCTTAAAATGGCCGTCATGGACGGTGGTGCTCTTAACCGCCATAGCTGCTGGAGTCATGGGATAAAGAATCGCGAGTCAAAGTATAGATCATCACAACGGGATTATGCTGTTTTCTTATTATTATCAATCAGTTGAATCCGAGTTAAATTAGTCTTTAATCGAACCCCCGCAACCAGCCCTTATCGCATAGCACACTCAGCCGGCCAGCATGCTGCGAGCGACCGCTTCGGCGATAGTGATACCGTCCACGCCTGCCGAGAGGATGCCGCCCGCATAGCCCGCGCCTTCTCCGGCGGGAAACAGCCCTTTGGTGTTCAGGCTTTGCAGCGTATCGTCGCGCTTCACGCGCACCGGCGAGGAAGTGCGTGTTTCCACCCCGGTCAGCACGGCATCCGCCATATCATAGCCCCGCAGCTGACGCCCCATGGCGGGCAGCGCCTCGCGGATCGCGGTGATGGCGTAGTCCGGAAGGCACGGGGAAAGATCCGTCGGCGTCACGCCCGGCCTGTAGGAGGGAATGACGCTGCCGAGCGACGTGGAGGGAACGCCCTTGATAAAATCACCCACGCGCTGCGCGGGTGCGGCATAGCTGCTACCACCCGCCACGAACGCCGCCGATTCCCACCGGCGCTGGAAGGCGACGCCCGCCAGCGGCCCGCCCGGGTAATCCTGCGGCGTGATGCCCACCACGATCCCGGAATTGGCATTGCGCTCGGCACGGGAATACTGGCTCATGCCGTTGGTGACCACACGCCCCTCCTCGGACGTGGCCGCCACCACCGTGCCGCCGGGGCACATGCAGAAGCTATACACGCCGCGCCCGTTCGAGGCATGGTGTACCAGCTTGTAATCCGCCGCGCCGAGAATGGGATGGCCGGCATAATCACCGAAGCGCGCCTTATCGATAAGCGACTGCGGATGCTCGATGCGGAACCCGATGGAAAAGGGCTTCGCCTCCACATACACGCCGCGATCAAGCAGCATCTGGAACGTATCGCGCGCGCTATGGCCAACGGCGAGCACGACGTGATTCGTCGCGATATGCCCGCCATCCGCCAATACCACGCCGCGCACATGGCGCTGGCCGTCGCCACTGATCTCGATATCGAGGTCGGTCACGTGACTTTGAAAGCGATATTCTCCCCCCAGCGCTTCGATGCTCCGGCGGATATTCTCCACCATCTTCACCAGGCGGAATGTGCCGATGTGGGGATGCGCTTCCGTCAGGATCTCCGGCGGCGCCTCGGCTTTCACGAACTCGGTGAGCACCTTGCGGCCAAGATGGCGCGGGTCTTTGATCTGGCTATACAGTTTACCGTCGGAGAATGTGCCCGCCCCTCCTTCGCCGAACTGCACGTTGGATTCCGGATTGAGTATGGATTTGCGCCACAGTCCCCATGTATCCTTGGTGCGTTCACGCACCACTTTGCCGCGTTCCAGGATGATCGGGCGAAAGCCCATCTGCGCCAGTATCAGCCCCGCGAACAATCCGCACGGGCCTGCGCCGATGACCACCGGCCGTGTCGCCAGATGCTCCGGCGCACGTGCGACAAAGCGGTATTCAAGGTCGGGAGCGGGCTTTACGTCCTTGTCCTTGGCGAAGCGTTTCAACACGGACGCTTCATCGCGCACCTCCACATCGAGCGAATAGACCAGCAGGATCGCCGATTTCTTGCGTGCATCATGGGCGCGGCGGAATACCGTGCAGGAGGTCACATCCTGCGGCGCGACCTTCAGCCGCGCCACGGCGGCCTCACGAATGGCCTCAGGAGGATGGTCGATCGGCAATTTGATTTCGCTGAGGCGGATCATGTGTGCAGCATACCGTAGGCGTTACCCGTTAAAACTCCATGGTCTATTCTGGTACGAAAGGCAAGCGTTCCTTCGATGGGCCTTGAAAATCACAAGCGAGATTGCGATGAAAATGGAGACGTTAATAGTTTTTCTATCACATGCCAGCGAAGGGGCCATTATTAGGCTCTGCGCCCTCAGCCGTTCTTGAGGCCATCAATTTCATAGTCTTTCCACCGCTCAGAAGATGGGGGGCAAAGTGCTTCAGGAACGCAGTGGAAGCTTCTGCGGCAGGCGTTTGTACCGTGATGGACAATGCTTCCTGATACACATCCAGTGATCCGATTATATCACGCATCGGCGTTGCTGCGTCCACAGAATGCGCTCCGACAGCCGCCGATAATTGGGAAAGTGCTTGCCGGTATCTCTCCACGGGTTGAAGGTCTTCTTTCCACCCCGGCATATCAAACGTGGCGGAGAGAATATTCATCGAGTTTGCCAGTTCCACTCTCTGCTCCCTCGTCAAAGACTTCCAGAATTCACGTACCCCCTCATCCACACTTTCCGCAATCTTCCGATAATCCAGTGCGGCAGGAACCCGCGAGGCGATGATGGCCTCCATACGTTCGTTCATGGGAAGCGCATCCGTGACAACGCCTTGGGCTGCAAGCTGCGTGGCTTCCTCTTGGTTCGCGGCAAGCTGTGTCCTCGCCTCTTCCACGGTATAGCGTTCACCGAACACATGCTTGAGCGTTCTCACATACCAGTCAACAGGATCTTTCACATACTGCGGCAGCTTCGATTCCAACTCTACAGCAGGCATCTGTAGACCCACCGCCAACATCTCCAGTTCCTCGCCGCACGTGTGGGCTGAGGTCGCATAATCCACGACCTGGTGGAGCTCCCTTGGATTGTGAAATCGCGAAATAAGGTGAAGGATACACTCTCCCGGCCAGCCGCCCAGTGTGATATATTCCACCGGCTGCCGAGCACCTTCTTCTCCCTGAGGCAAAATCTCTGCGGATGTCCCATCCGCATCGATCAGCGGTATGGGCACGCGGAATATCCGCTCTCTGTGTGCCGGCATACCGGTTTTTTGGGTTTCCTCAAATTCAATAATATGAACGTAATCATCCGCCCAGAGCGCGGGATTGAAAAAATAGCGCACAGGTACAGTGAAGAGCCGATCCACCTCGTGATGGACACGAGCATCCGCTGCATACGCGGCAACCGCCTCTTTTCTGATACGCTGGCTCTGGGCGGGTAGATCAACGCCTGAAAGCCAGTACAGCACGGTACTGCTGTAATGGCCGGACGGGTTCATATACCCACCGAGTTCACCGAGCTTTCTGAGGTTCCTCTCGGCAATGCCTGTTTCTTCCTCAAATTCCCGCCTTGATGCTTCCTCGATGGTTTCTATTGTTTCCGGAGGAGTTTTAGCATCCCGCTTTCCTCCCGGAAACGTGGGAGTACTGCCGAAGCGGGTATTTTTTCCTCGCTGGATAAATACAAAGTGAAGCTCACCATTCAACTCAGTCAGGGTCACGGCAACGGCACAGGGAATGGCCTTGAACGGCCTGGATTCTCCCCATTTACCCCATATGATATTTCTATCCGAGCCGGAAATGTGTTGCTCCGAAAGCGGAGCGCCATGTTCCTCGCATAGAGAAAATAATTCCTGCTGGAATGG
>JADZBT010000136.1 GCA_020851915.1 Alphaproteobacteria bacterium
GCGATCGCGCGCGTCGTCGATCGCGCGCGCGCCAAGGGCATGATCCCGCCCCTGCCGGGCACGTCAAAGGACAAGAAACGCCGCGCCATCGGCGAGCGCCCCGACCCGGCAGGGCTGGAAACGCCGCAGATATGAATCGGGCGTTGGGGGTTGGGAATTGGCGGTTTACATATTTTCTTCGGGCTGGTAGATAGGCCGCACGTTTTTTGAATCCATGCGCGGCACGGGAGCTTCTCACATGAAATTACTCGCAGGCAACAGCAACCGACCTCTCGCCGAAGCCATCGCCGCGCATTTGGGCGAATCGCTCACCTCGGCCAGCGTCAAGCGGTTCTCCGACATGGAGATCTTCGTCGAGATCCACGAGAACGTGCGCGGCGAGGATGTGTTCCTCATCCAGACGACGTCGTTCCCCGCCAACGATAATCTCATGGAGATGCTGGTCTGTCTCGACACGCTGAAGCGCGCCTCTGCGCGCCGCGTCACCGCCGTCATCCCGTATTTCGGCTATGCGCGGCAGGATCGCAAACCCGCCCCGCGCACGCCCATCACCGCCCAGCTGGTGGCCAACATCATCACCTCGGCGGGCGCCGACCGCGTGCTCACCATCGACCTGCACGCCGGGCAGATACAGGGATTCTTCGACATCCCGTTGGATCATCTTTATGCCGCGCCGGTGCTGGTGGGCGACATCAAGAAGAATTTCAAGAACGATCTCGACAAGGTCGTGGTCGTGTCCCCTGACGTAGGCGGCGTGGTGCGCGCCCGTGCCTTCGCCCGGCGCATCGACGCGGATCTGGCCATCATCGACAAGCGCCGCGAGAAGGCGGGCGTGTCCGAGGTGATGAACATCATCGGCGAGATCGAAGGCAAGCATTGCGTCATCGTCGATGACATCGTCGATACTGCCGGAACCCTCTGCAACGCCGCCGAAGCGCTCATCAAGTCGGGCGCCACCTCGGTGTCGGCCTATATCAGCCATGGCGTGCTGTCCGGCCCGGCCGTGGGCCGCGTCACCTCCTCGGCGCTCCGCGAGCTGGTCATCACCGACAGCATCCAGCCCACCGAGGCGGTGAAGAATGCCGCCAATATCCGCGTGGTATCGGTCGCTCCCCTGCTGGGCGAGGCGGTGCGCCGCATCAGCGAAGAAACGTCGGTTTCCAGCCTTTTTGACTAGGATTCCCGCGTATTTAAGGGCTGCCACGGCCCCGGGCCATGCCCGAAGGGCAAAAGCATTTGACTAACCCCGTTTTTTGGAGTACACAGCCCACCCCCGCCGAAAAGGGCGGGCATGCAAAGCATTGGGTGGAGATTGGACATGGTAGCAGCAGTGGCATTGAAGGCGATCGCGCGTGAGAAGGCAGGCAAAGGTGTCGCCCGCACGCTTCGCCGTGACGAGAAAGTTCCCGCGATCATTTATGGCAACGGGCAGGCTCCCCTGCAGATCGCCGTTGATCGCCGCGAGCTCGAGCTCGAATACCAGAAGGGCAAGTTCAACAATACGCTGGTGGACATCACCGTGGATGGCAAGACCTATCGCACCCTGCCCAAGGAAGTGCAGCTGCATCCCGTGACCGACCGTCCGGATCATGTGGACTTCCTGAACGTGGCCGATAATTCCCGCGTGAAGGTATGGGTGCATGTGGACTTCACCAACCGCGACAAGTCGCCGGGCCTCAAGATGGGCGGCGTACTCAATATCGTGCGTCACGAGGTGGAGCTGTATTGCACGCCGAAGACCATTCCGACGAAGCTGGTGGCGAATCTCGAAGGCCTCACCATCGGCGACAGCGTGCATATCAGCCATATCGCACTGCCGGAAGGCGTAGTGCCCACGATCCGCGATCGTGACTTCACCGTGGCGACCGTTGCGGGCCGCACGAAGGAGGAAGACCTCAGCGCGCCGGTGGTGGGTGCGCCGATGCCGGGTGCGGAAGAAGCGGCGGGTGCGGAAGGTGCTGCTGCTCCGGCGGCGGCTGCGAAGGCGGGCGACAAGGCTGCCGCTGCTCCGGCTGCTGCGAAGGCTGCTCCCGCGAAGAAATAAATAACCCCCTCGGAAGGGGAGGCCCATGTGGATGATGGTAGGGCTCGGCAACCCCGGCCCCGAATACACAGGACACAGGCATAATGCCGGATTCATGGCGGTGGAGGCGATAGCCCACCGCCATCGTTTTTCCGACTGGAAGCTGAAATTTCACGGCTCTCTGAGTGAAGGCCAGCTTGCCGGGGAGAAAACCCTGTTGCTCCGTCCGCTCACCTTTATGAACCGTTCCGGAACCTCCGTCGCCGAGGCCGCGAATTTTTATAAGATACCGCCGGAGCGTATTGTCGTGTTTCACGATGAACTCGATCTGGTTCCGGGAAAGATCCGCGTGAAACTGGGCGGCGGCAATGGCGGGCATAACGGGCTCAAAAGTATCGACGCGCATCTGGGCGGCGACTACTGGCGGGTGCGTATCGGCATCGGACATCCGGGCGATAAGGATCGCGTGACGGGCTATGTGCTGAATAATTTTTCACGCGAGGAAATAGAGCCTGCGGGGAAGCTCCTTGATGTGATGGCGGAGCTTGCGCCGCTGCTGGTGGAAGGAAAGGCGGAGGCATTCGCCAGTGAAACGGCGCGGCTGACGCAGCCGGTGAGGGAAAAAGTGGCCAGAGTTCAGAGTCCAGAGTCCAGTGAATAATGAACATACACTGAACTCTGGAGTCTGAACACCGGACTCTGAATTCGAATTACTGAACGAAGAAGGAAGAAAAAATGGGATTCAACTGCGGCATCGTCGGCATGCCGAACGTCGGGAAATCGACGCTGTTCAATGCGCTATCGAGCACTCAGGCGGCGGAGGCGGCGAATTATCCGTTCTGCACCATCGAACCCAACACGGGCCGTGTGGCGGTTCCCGATGCGCGGCTGAATAAGGTCGCGGTCATCGCCGGTTCCGCGCAGATCATCCCGACGCAGCTCGAATTCGTCGATATCGCCGGCCTCGTGCGCGGCGCCAGCAAGGGCGAGGGATTGGGCAACCAGTTCCTGTCGCATATCCGCGAGGTCGACGCGGTGGCGATGGTGCTGCGTTGCTTCGAGGATGGTGACGTGACCCATGTGGAGGGCAGCATCGATCCCATGCGCGATGCGGAGATCATCGAAACGGAGCTGGTGCTGGCGGATCTGGAGAGCGTCGAAAAGCGCCTGCCGAACCTGCAGAAAAAGGCCAAGGGCAACGACAAGGACGCCAAGGCGCAGGCCGCGATACTGGAAAAAGTGCAGGCGGTGCTGGCGGAGGGAAAACCTGCGCGCCTTACCGATATCTCGGTGGAGGAGCGCCCGATGTTCCGGCAGTTGCAGCTGCTCACCGCGAAGCCGGTGATGTATGTGTGCAATGTGGAGGAATCTTCCGCCGCCACCGGCAATGCGCTGTCGGAGAAGGTGGCTGCCAAGGCGAAGGCCGAGGGTGCGGCCTGCGTGGTCGTCTCGGCCAAGATCGAGGCGGAAGTGGCGATGCTCGAATCGCCCGAGGAGAAACAGGAATTCCTCAATGATCTGGGGCTGAAGGAAACCGGCCTCGCCCGCGTCATCCATTCGGGATACGGGCTGCTTGACCTCGTGACCTTCTTCACCGTGGGGCCGAAGGAAGCGCGCGCCTGGACGGTGCATAAGGGCGCGACCGCGCCGAATGCGGCGGGCGCCATCCATACCGATTTCGAGAAGGGCTTCATACGCGCCGAAACGATAGCCTATGACGATTTCATCGCCTGCAACGGCGAGCAGGGCGCAAAAGAAGCCGGAAAATTGCGACTGGAAGGAAAAGAGTATATCGTGAAGGACGGAGATATTTTCCACTTCAGATTTAATGTGTAGAAAGAAAGAGAGAGTTCAGAGTCCAGAGTTCAGAGTTTAGTAAAAATGTCTGAACTCTGGACTCTGGACTCTGAACTCTAATAACCAAGAGAGAACCCCGATGACCACCCACCGCGCCGACCGACTTGACCGTATCAAACCGTCGCCGACCATGGCGATCACTGCAAAAGCTGCTGAACTCAAGGCATCCGGCAAGGATGTCATCGGGCTGGGCGCGGGCGAGCCGGACTTCGATACGCCGGATTTCATCAAGGACGCGGCCAAGAAGGCGCTGGACAACGGGCAGACCATGTATACGCCGGTGGAAGGAACACCTGCGCTGCGCGCCGCCGTGTGCCGCAAGTTCGAGCGCGAGAACGGGCTGAAGTACACGCCGAAGCAGATCGTGGTCGGATGCGGCGCGAAGCAGCTCATCTTCAACGCGATGCTGGCGTCGCTCAATCCGGGTGATGAGGTCATCATCCCCGCGCCCTTCTGGGTATCGTATCCGGACATCGTGCAGTTCGCGGAAGGCGTGCCCGTCATCGTCGAGGGCAAAGAGGAAACCGGCTTCAAGCTCACTCCGCAGGCGCTGGAGAAGGCCATTACGCCCAAGACGCGCTGGCTTATCTTCAACTCGCCCTCGAACCCGACCGGCGCGGCCTACACCAAGGCGGAGCTGAAGGCGCTCACCGACGTGTTGGTGAAGCATCCCAATGTATGGATACTCTCGGACGATATTTATGAGCATCTGGTCTATGACGGGTTTGAATTTGCTACACCCGCGCAGATCGAGCCGAAGCTCTATGAGCGTACCGTAACGCTGAACGGCGTATCCAAAGCCTACTCGATGACCGGCTGGCGCATCGGCTTCGCGGCGGGGCCGGAGAAAATTATCGGCGACATGGCAATGATCCAGTCGCAGAGCACGTCCAATCCCTGCTCCATCAGTCAGGCGGCGACCATCGCCGCACTCGACGGCCCGCAGGAGTTTTTGCAGGAATGGGTGAAGGCGTTCCAGCGCCGCCGCGACCTCACCGCGAAGCTGCTCAACGAGATTCCCGGTATCACCTGCCGCACGCCGGAGGGCGCGTTCTACGTGTATCCGAGCTGCGCGGGACTCATCGGCGCGAAACTGCCTAACGGCCAGACCATCAAGGACAGCGGCGACCTCGCGGCCTATCTGCTGGAGGATGCGCTGGTGGCGGTGGTTCCGGGGACGGCGTTCGGAATGGATCCGTATTTCCGTATCTCCTATGCGACGTCGGACGCGGTGCTGGAAAAAGCCTGCGCGCGCATCAAGGAGTCGTGCGCGAAATTGTCGATGGCGAAGGCGGCGTAATCACCAACAAATAAACGTCATCCTACGCGAAGGCGTAGGATCTCGTGCCGCATACGGAGGGAGATCCTGCGGTCAAGCCGCAGGATGACGGCGTGGAGGGGTGTCAGCCCGCCGCGTTGGAAAGCGTGATACGGTGCAGCAGCGTGCCCGTGCAGCCGTCGACCGTCCAGAGCTCGCGCATGCCGCCGGGGCTGACGACCATCAGCAGTAGATTCGGCCCTTCATTACGGAAATCCTCGACGCGCGCGCCTTGCGGAAGCGAGAGGGTCGCGTGGTCGTCCTTGCACGGGGCCCCCATCCCTGCTAGGGGAAGGGACGTCGTGGGACGGTCGTCGGAGGATTCTGCGGAGGATTCCGGAGCTGTTTTACGCTCGTTGTGGCGGTCTATAACTGCGGCGAACAGGAACACCACGCCGCCCAGCAGCAGTGCGCCCAGCGAGAACACCATGATCTTGAGCGGCAGCAGGCTTTTGTCTTTAGGGGACTCCATGCGCGATTCTCTCTCTCCCGGTTCCGATGTGACCATCGAGGTGGACGCCGCTCATGCGGGCACGCGCCTCGATAAATTCCTCGCAACGCAACTGCCGGAGCTGTCGCGCAGCCGCGTGCAGCTGCTGCTCGAAGAAGGCCGCGTCACGCGCGGAGCGGATATTATCACCGACCCCGCCCTGAAAACAAAGGAAAAGGAGTGCTACCGGCTAGTCATTCCGCCTACGGAATTGACCAGTGTTGAGGCCGAGGACATCGCGCTGAATATCGTCTATGAGGATGCCGACCTGCTGGTCATCAACAAGCAGGCGGGACTCACCGTGCATCCTGCGCCGGGAAATCGCAGCGGGACGTTGGTCAATGCGTTGCTGCATCATTGTGGGGATTCGCTGTCGAGCCTGGGCGGTGTGGCGCGGCCCGGCATTCTGCACCGGCTCGACAAGGACACCAGCGGGCTGATGGTGGTGGCCAAGAACGACGTCGCGCACCGAAGGTTGGCGGCGCAGCTGGCGGATCGCTCCTTGAGCCGTACCTATCTTGCGATCGTGTGGGGCGTGCCGAAACCGGCGAAAGGAACCATCACCGGCAATATCGGGCGTAGCACCAAGAACCGCAAAAAAATGGCCGTGGTGACGAGCGGCGGCAAAGAGGCGACGACGCATTACGCCGTGCTGGAAGTGCTGGGCGACGGCACGGCAAGCCTCGTGGAATGCAAGCTCGAAACCGGTCGCACACACCAGATCCGCGTGCATATGACGCATATCGGGCATGCGCTCATCGGCGACCCGGCCTATGGCAGCCCGCGCAAATTGCCTGCGGGCACGACGGAGGCGCGATCCGTGGCCATCCGGGGATTCTTGCGGCAGGCATTGCATGCGGTGCGCCTGTCATTCCTGCATCCCTCCACGGGGGAAAGACTCTCTTTTGAAGCGGCTATCCCCAAGGATTTTCAAACACTTAAAAATCACCTCCAACACTTGAAAACCTGACCCGTTAGGCCTATAATAAGCACCGAACCCAAAAATTCCGTGTAATGCTTCAGAAAGCGAGGTGGTGTATGACATCACAGGCACGTGCAATGGCGCTCCCGGCGCTGCTTCCGGGCGGCAATCTCGCCACATACCTGCGCGAGATCCATAACTTCCCCATCCTCACGGCGGAAGAGGAATACATGCTGGCCAAACGCTGGACGGATCATCAGGACATGGCCGCCGCGCACCGTATGGTCACCAGCCATCTCAGGCTGGTGGTGAAGATCGCCGCCGGCTTTCGCGGCTATGGGCTGCCCTTCGCCGAGATGATCTCGGAAGGCAGCATCGGGCTGATGCAGGCGGTGAAACGCTTCGACCCGGAGCGCGGCTTCCGGCTTTCCACCTACGCCATCTGGTGGATCAAGGCGGCGATACAGGAATATGTGTTGAAATCCTGGTCGTTGGTGAAGGTGGGCACGTCCGGCGCGCAGAAGAAGCTGTTCTTCAACCTCAAGCGCATCAAGAATCGCCTGCAGGCATTCGACCATACCGACCTCTCGAAAGAGGCGGTGGCCGAGATCGCCCATGAGCTGGGCGTGAACGAGGATGAGGTGGTGGCCATGGATCGCCGCATGATCGCCTACGATCAGGCACTGGATGCACCGGTGGCGCATGAAAGCGACAGCACCCACGTGGATTTTCTGGCCGATGACGGCGACAGTCAGGAATCGCTGCTGCTGGAATCCGAGGAATATTCGCACCGCAAGGTGCTGTTTGATGCGGCGATGGGGACGCTCAACGCGCGCGAACAGGATATCCTTCACGCGCGCAAGCTGCAGGACCCGGCGGCCACGCTGGAAGAACTGAGCCAGAAGCACGGCATCTCGCGCGAACGCGTCCGCCAGATCGAGGCAAGCGCGATGGACAAGTTGCAGAAAGCCATTGCGGGAGCGGTCGCTTCGTCCTAAGTTTCGGGGGTGGGGATCTCTCTGTCCCGTGGCAGCGTCCTTGTTGTGGAGCCGTATGAAATATCTCCTGCTTTTTGTGCTTGCGGCATTTGGGCTGCTGACGGCTGAGACGCCGCTCTGGGCCACTGATGCTGCTCCGGCGGCAAGCGTGGAGACCGCAGGCGTCGCAAAAAAGGGCGCAGTGTTAAGCGATACGCAGTTTCGCATGGAAATCCGCAAGGCCATGGACGCGCTGGAAAGTGCCGGGACTCCGGAGGAGCGGGCGCAGGCCAAACGAAAGCTCCGGGCGCTGCAGGAGCAGGGGCGTGCGCGACGTGCGGCGAATCGAGGCAGGATACCGAAGGTAGATGCGGCGATCCAGGCAGCCCGGCAGGAAAACCGCGAGAAATTGCAAGGCATGCTGCGTAAGCATCACGAGTCGATGCGTGGAGAGCTGATAGAAGATCACAAGAAAGAAGCGAAGCAGGTACAGGAAAAGAACCCGGATGCGGCGGGCGCGCAGCTGCGCGAGGCTATGCGGAAAAAGAAAGAGTACCGCAGCAAGGGGCTGGATCCGTACGCCCACTAAGAACGGAAGGCGGCAGCCGCCTCCAGACGTGCGATCTTCTCCTCCATATCCGCGCGGAGCTCCTCTATCAGATCCCGTCCTGATCGTTGTGCTTCTTCAGCGCGTGTCTTCAGCGTGTAGAGCGACGATGCCAGCATCCGCTCCCGCGCCAGTTGCGCGGCCTTCTGTGCGCGCCGGAGTGCCAACTGGCGTTTCTTTAAGCCCTGCCAGCGCCGCAGCAGCGATATTCCGCGCGCCTTACAGAACAGCGTAAAATCCAGCTGCATCAACTCTGCCATGTTCTCCTGTTCGTAGGCCGTGCGGATGCGTGCTTGCAACGCCTCATTGTTCTCCATGCCGTGCCGCGCGGCCATAGCGCGGTAGAGCGTGCGGAGCGCCTGCCTGCCGGCGTTCGCGCCCGCGCGCCGATCAGGGAGCGCACGAGTATCATCATTGGAAACCGGTAGGCCATCGAAGGCCGGGCCTGCTGTCATATCCTCCGTTACCGTCCTGCGCGGCGCGTATTTCTCCTGTGTGGCCTCAAGCGTGCTCAGCTGTGCATAGAGTGGGCCGAGCGTCCGGCGATGGTAGTCTTCGAATGCCACGAGCGATTCTTCCAGCACGGCGAGGGCGCGGGAATCCCGCGCATAGGATTCAAGCCCGATGGAGAGCACCTCTTCGATCTGCGCGATCTCGGCGGTGATGCGTTGTAACTCACGGGAGAACAGGCTGGCGATGGCAGCGGTAGCGGACATAAAACACCATAAGCGGTTAGAGTTTTATGATTACACCCCATATGTAGCATGTCTGGGCAATAGGCACTAGGGATTAGGTGCTGGGCATTAGGATTTAGGGGTTCGGATGTGAAGGGGGCGGCGTTTTGGCAACAGGCAACAAACCCCTAACACCCAATTCCTAATTCCTAGCTTGTTCCCACCCGCGCGCGGAAGCTGAGGGCTTCGGCGATGTGGGGCTTGCGGAGTTGTTCTGCTCCTTCGAGGTCGGCGATGCTCAGGGCGACCTTCAGTACGCGGTGCATGCCGCGCATGGAAAGGCGCATTTTCTCGGCGGCCTGCGTCATCAGGGCGCGGCCTTCCGCGTCGGGCGCGGCGTATTCCTGTACCTTCTCGCCCGAGAGATGGGCGTTGAGGCGGTAGGGGGTTTTGTGGAAGCGCGCCTGCTGCCGCATGCGTGCGGCGCGTACCCGCGCGGCCACGGCGGCGGAGCTCTCAGCGGCGGCGGGCGTGAACATTTCCGCTACCGGAACTTCCGGCACTTCGACATGCAGATCGATGCGGTCGAGCAGTGGGCCGGAGAGGCGCGACTGATATTCGGACGCGCATTTGGGTGCGCGTCCGCAGCCGCGCCCGGCATCGCTGATATAGCCGCAGCGGCAGGGGTTCATTGCCGCCACCAGCTGGAAACGCGCGGGATATTCCACATGCGCCTGCGCGCGCGCTACCGCGACCGTGCCGGTCTCGATGGGCTGGCGCAGGGCTTCGAGCACCGCGCGCGGGAACTCCGGCAACTCATCGAGGAACAGCACGCCGTTATGCGCGAGAGATATTTCCCCCGGCTTGGGGCGCTTGCCGCCACCCACCATGGCGGGCGTGGAGGTGGAATGATGCGGGTCGCGGTAGGGACGCGATGCACAGAGCTTTCCCGCCGTGAGCTTGCCCGCGACGCTCGCTATCATGCTGGTTTCCAGTATCTCCTCGGACGAGAGCGGCGGCAGGATGCCGGGCAGGCAGGAGGCCAGCAGCGATTTTCCCGAGCCGGGCGGGCCGGACATCAGCAGGTTGTGACCGCCTGCGGCGGCGATCTCCAAGGCGCGGCGTGCGGTTTCCTGTCCACGTATATCGGCGAGGTCGCGGTAGTGCGCGACGGCGGGTTCATCCACGCGGACGGGCGGCGAGAGCAGTTGCGTGCCACGGAAATGATTGAGCAGCGCCAGCAATGTGGCGGGGGCCAGTATGTCGAGGTTCCCGGCCCAGCAGGCCTCGCTGCCGTTCTCTGCCGGGCAGAGGATGCCGCGCCCGCGCTCCGCCGCGCCCATCGCGGCCGGTAGCACGCCCGCCACCGGCAGCAACGCGCCGTCGAGGGCCAGTTCGCCCAGCACGATATAGGGCGCGACCATGTCCTCGGGAACCACGCCCATCGCCATCAGGATGCCCAGCGCGATGGGCAGGTCGAAATGGGAGCCTTCCTTCTGCAGGTCGGCGGGCGAGAGGTTGACGGTGATGCGCTTGGCCGGAAGCGCCAGCCCCATCGCGGTGAGCGCGGCGCGCACCCGCTCGCGCGATTCGCCCACCGCCTTATCGGGAAGCCCCACGACCATGAAAGCCGGCAGGCCGCTGCCTATCTGCACCTGCACGTCGATGGGCGTGACCTCAAGGCCCTGGAACGTGACGGTGCTGACATGGGCGACCATGGAAGCCCTATTTCTTCTTCAGCAGGTCGCGGATCTCTTCCAGCAGTTGTTCGGAACGGGGCGGGGCGGGCGGAGGAGCTGCTTCCTGCGTGCGGCGGAAGCGGTTGGCCTGCTTCACCAGCAGGAATACGGCGAAGGACACGATCAGGAAATTGATGACCGTGTTGAGGAATATCCCGTAATTGATGGTGGCGGCGCCTGCGGCCTTCGCGGCGGCGAGCGAGGCGTGTTCTTCGCCCGACAGGTCGAGGAAGAAGCCGGAGAAGTCGATGCCGCCCATGATCTTCCCGATCGGGGGCATGATGATGTCGGCCACCAGCGAATTGACGATGCCGGTGAAGGCCGTGCCGATGATGATACCCACCGCGAGATCCAGCACGTTGCCGCGCGAGATGAACTCCTTGAACTCTTTCAGCATATGCTCCCCGTAATGATCGTTGGTCCCAGTGCAACCATGAATAGTGTGATTGCCCGGCGATGGCAAGGGAGGAGTCGGGGGTTGGTTACACCCACTATCGCGCCAGCAGGCCCCTCACCCCGACCCTCTCCCTATGGGAGAGGGAGAAAAAGCCCCTTCTCCCATAGGGAGAAGGCGAGGGATGAGGGGCCTGATCTATCGGTGTAAACGCCCAACATGCACAAAAACCACATATTCTCCCGAAAACTCTAGAATTCCGCATCGTCTTAACAAATTCTTAACAATTCTGTGTAACATAACATGAGGTGGGAATGCGCCGTGGCGCGTTCCTGAAAGTCATGGTCATAGCCGGGTTATGTAGCATGGTGTTACCGCCATTACGCACAGACAGCCGCCAGCCGATGATACGCAAGCTGATCGCGTTCAGCTCGATTATCATGCTGCTGTTCTGCGTGATCGTGGCGTATCAGGCGTCGCGCGCTTACGAGACCGCGCTGCGTAACAGCGAGACCAGCGCCACCCGCCTCGCCCATTCGCTGGCGGGGCATGTCGAGCTTACGTTCCGCGCGGTGGATCTGTCGCTCAAGCGCGCGGCGGAGTACCTGCATCATTATCCGCCCGGCGATGTTCCGCCCTCGAAGGAGATCGAGGATAGCTTCCGCCTGTGGGTCGCCGACGCTCCTCAGACGGTCGCCATGTACATCACCGACACCTACGGCAATATCGTGATGTCGGCGGCGCAGAAGGGCTTCACCCGGTTGTTTTCCGACGGGGCCTCGGTAGCATCACGCCCCTTCTTCCGCGATACCCGCGAGCAGGGCGATGTATTCCTCTACGTAGGGACACAGGAGTTCGACGGAGCGCGCTACGTCATTATGAGCCGCAAATACTATGACCACGCGGATCGTTTCGCCGGAATCGTGTTCGCTGTTGTGAATCCCGCCTATTTCAGCCAGTTCTTCCGCGCCATCGAATCCGGCAAGAAGAGCACGATGCTGCTTACCGAATATGACGGCCATCCGCTGCTTTCCAGCCCCGGCAGCGACGATGCGGCCACGCGCACCGTGCAGGACGCCATTGCGAAGGCCGCAGGCACGGGCATGCAGAACACCGTAACCGCCCGTACCACAGTGGATCATGCGCTGGTGGTCTATTCCTATAAACGCCTCTGGAACCTGCCGGTCTATGTCGCGGCGATACTCGACGAGGAGGATTTCCTCAGCGGATGGAGCAAGGACCGCGTGAAGGACATCGGCTTCCTCGCCATCTTTGCCATCTTTGGCTCGGTGCTGTCCTTCTTCGCCTTCACGCTCACCAAGCAGATCAGCCGCATCGAGGAATCCGAGGCCGCCGCCGTGCTGGCCAGCCAGGCCAAGTCCGAATTCCTCGCCAATATGAGCCACGAGCTGCGTACACCGCTCAATGCCATCATCGGCTTCTCGGAGATGATCGATAACGGCTATTTCGGGCCGCTCAACACCAAGCAGAAAGAACGCGTGCGCGACATCAACCTGTGCGGCAACCATCTGCTGCAACTCATCAACGATATTCTCGATTTCTCCAAGGGTGACGCCGGCAAGATGGAATTGCAGGAAGAGGTGTTCTCCGTCGCCGACGTAGCGGAGGAATGTATCCGCATTATGAGCGAGCGCGCCCGCATGCAGGGCGTCGATCTCCAGATGGATGTGGCGGTGAACCTCCCGCCGCTGATGGCCGACAAACGTAAGATCCGCCAGCTGCTCCTCAACCTGCTCAGCAACGCGGTGAAATTCACCCCCGAGGGCGGCCGCGTCATCGTGCGCGCCCGTATAGGGACGAACCGTATGCTGGTCATCACGGTGGAGGATACCGGCATCGGTATCGCCAAGGAAGACATCCCCAAGGCGATGTCGGTGTTCGGGCAGGTGCATCGCCGCGAGCACCCGGAGGGCACGGGATTGGGCCTGCCGCTCTGCCGCATGTTCGCCGAACTCCATGGCGGACAGTTGCGTCTGGAGAGCGAACCCAATGTCGGCACGAAAGTGCATATCCTCCTGCCGCCCGGCAGGCTGGTCACGCGCAGCATCCCCGCACAGGCCGCGATGGCGGTGTGAGGGAGAGTCGAGAGTCGTGGAGACAAGGCGTTTCCCGAGTCACGCGAGTTTCATTACGTGTTTACATCGATAGATCTGGCCCCTCACCCTAACCCTCTCCCTATGGGAGAGGGGATAAGAAAGCCCCTTCTCCCATAGGGAGAAGGCGGGGGATGAGGGGCCTGCGGGCGCGGTGGTGCAGGAGCCAACCCCAAAGATCTCTAACCACTAAACCCCCAACACATCCCGCATGGAATAGAGGCCGGGGGCTTTGCCTTCGCTCCATAGGGCCGCGCGTAAAGCGCCTCGGGCGAAGATGGAGCGGTTGGAGGCCCTGTGTGTGAGTTCGATGCACTCGCCGTCGGCCATGAAGGCGACCGTGTGCTCGCCCACCGCATCACCCGCGCGCCGTACGGAGAAGCCGATGGCGCCCGGCTTCCGGCGACCGGTACGGTCGAGTGCCATGACCTCATCGAACTCCACGCCACGGCCCTTCGCCGCCGCGCGCCCCAGCGCCAATGCCGTGCCTGAGGGGGCGTCGACCTTCTGGCGGTGATGGAGGTCGGAGATCTCGATGTCGAAGCTCTCGTTGAGGATGCCCGCCAGCTGCGCGGTGATGCCCAGCAGCAGGTTCACCCCGACGCTCATGTTGGGGGCGTGGACGATAGCGATCTTCTTGGCATGCGCGGCAAGCTGCTGTTCCTGCTCCGGCGTGAAGCCGGTCGTGCCGGTGATGAACGGTACGCCGATCTCCGCCGCGATGCCCGCGCAGGCGATGCTCATCGTGGGCTCAGTGAAATCCACCACCGCATCGCTCTTGGTCACCAGCGGCAGCAGCTCGGAGGTGATGGCCACACCCAGCGGCGTACCGCCGAACAGCACGCCGATATCGCGATCCACCGCCGGATGCCCGCGACGCGTCATGGCGGCCGCCACGGCGATCTCCGGATGCGCGAAGGCCTCGCGCACCACCGCCTGGCCCATGCGGCCCGTACAACCCGTAATACCGATTTTCATGGAGGGCTCCGTCCTAGAGATTAGAAGCTAGAAATTAGATGATAGAACCATACTATTCTAATTTCCAATTTCCAATTTCTAAATTCTACTCGCGCAGGTCGTCCCAGATCTCTTTCACCTTGCTGAAGAATCCTTCGGATTCGGGGCTGGTCTTTTCGGAGAGCGTCTTGTCGAGCTGCTTGAGGAGGTCTTTCTGTTCCTTGGAGAGATGCACGGGCGTTTCCACCGTCGCATGCACATACATGTCGCCGCGCATGGTGGAGCGGATCACGCTCATGCCCTTGCCCTTGAGGCGGAAACGGTTGCCGGTCTGCGTGCCCGCCGGGATGGAGAGCTTGGTGCGCGTGCCGTCGATGGTGGGAACCTCGATGCTGCCGCCCAGCGCCGCCGTCGTCATGCGGATGGGCACATGGCAATGGATGTCCGCGCCGTCGCGCCGGAACAGCGGGTGCGACTGGACCGAGAGGAAGATATAGAGGTCGCCGGCGGGGCCGTTCATGCTGCCCGCCTCGCCCTCGCCCGCGAGCCGGATGCGCGTGCCTTCCTCGACGCCCGCCGGGATGGTGACTGCCAGCGTCTTCTGCTTGCGGATGCGGCCGCTGCCGCCGCATTTGCGGCAGGGATCCTTGATGATCTGCCCACGGCCCTGACAGGACGCGCAGGCGCGCTCCATGGTGAAGAATCCTTGCTGACTGCGAACCTTTCCGGCTCCGTGACAAGTGGGGCATTCCTCGGGCTTGGTGTCTTTGCCCGCGCCCGTGCCGAGGCAGACCTCGCAGTTGACGGCGGTCGCCAGCGTGACGTTCTCCTGCTTGCCACGGAAGGCTTCTTCCAGCGATATTTCGAGATTGTAGCGCAGGTCGGAGCCGCGCCCCGCGCCGCCGCGCCCACGGCCCCGTGCGCCGCCGCCGCCGCCCATAAAATCGCCGAACAGGTCATCGAAGATGTCGGAGAAATTACCACGGAATTCGAACCCGCCCGCGCCGCCGCCGCCCATGCCACCTTCGAACGCCTGATGGCCGTAATGGTCATAGGCCGCGCGCTTCTGCTGGTCCTTCAGCACGTCGTAGGCTTCACTGATCTCTTTGAATTTCTGCTCGGCTTCCTTGTCGTCGGGATTGCGGTCGGGATGGTATTTCATTGCGAGCGCGCGGTAGGCCTTCTTCAACTCCGCCTCGTCCGCCCCACGCTGCACGCCCAGCACTTCGTAATAATCTTTTTTCGACATGTCTTGCCTGTTCTACACAATGAAGCCCTCATCCCGGAAGATGAAGGCTTCAACATGCGGTTAAAGACCCTCTCCCCTTGTGGGAGAGGGACGACATTACTTTTTGTCGTCGCCGTCGATCTCTTCGAACTCGGCGTCGACGATCTTTTCATCCGGCTTCGCATCCGTGCCGCCCGGCTGGGCTGCCGCTGCGGACTCCGCCTGCTGCGCTTTATACACCGCTTCGCCCAGCTTCATCGAGGATTCGGTGAGCTTGTCCAGCGCCGTCTTGATGGCTGCTGCGTCTTCGCTCTCCAGCGCCTTGCGGGTGGCTTCGAGATCCGCCTCGATGGCGCTCTTTTCTGCCGAACCCAGCTTGTCGCCGTATTCCTTCAGGTTCTTCTCGGTGGAATGCACGAGGCCCTCGGCGTGGTTCTTGGTCTCCACCAGCTCGCGGCGTTTCTTGTCCTCGCTGGCGTTGGCCTCGGCGTCTTTCACCATCTTGTCGATGTCCTCGTCGGACAGGCCGCCCGATGCCTGAATGCGGATCTGCTGTTCCTTGTTGGTTGCCTTGTCTTTGGCGGATACCTGCACGATGCCGTTGGCGTCGATGTCGAAGGTCACTTCCACCTGCGGCATGCCACGCGGCGCGGGGGGGATGCCCACGAGGTCGAACTGGCCCAGCAGCTTGTTGTTCGCCGCCATCTCGCGCTCACCCTGATAGACCCGGATGGTCACGGCCGACTGGTTGTCGTCGGCGGTGGAGAACACCTGGCTCTTCTTGGTGGGGATGGTGGTATTGCGCTCGATGAGGCGCGTGAACACGCCGCCCAGCGTTTCGATGCCGAGCGACAGCGGGGTCACGTCGAGCAGCAGTACGTCCTTCACATCGCCCTGCAATACACCCGCCTGAATGGCGGCGCCCATGGCCACCACTTCGTCCGGATTCACGCCGCGATGCGGATCCTTGCCGAAGAATTCCTTCACCGTGTCGATGACCTTCGGCATGCGGGTCATACCGCCTACCAGTATCACCTCGTCGATCTCGCCCGCAGACAACCCGGCGTCTTTCAGCGCCGCCTTGCACGGGTTCACCGTGCGCTGGATGAGGTCGTCCACCAGCGATTCGAGCTTGGCGCGGGTGAGCTTGATGTTGAGGTGCTTCGGCCCCGCCGCGTCCGCCGTGATGAAGGGCAGGTTGACGTCGGTCTGGATGGCGCTCGACAGCTCGATCTTGGCCTTCTCGGCCGCCTCTTTGAGGCGCTGGAGGGCCAGCGTATCCTTACGCAGATCGATGCCCTGATCCTTCTTGAATTCGTCGGCGAGGTAGTCCACGAGGCGCATGTCGAAGTCTTCACCGCCCAGGAAGGTATCGCCGTTGGTGGACTTTACCTCGAACACGCCGTCGCCGATCTCCAGCACCGATACGTCGAACGTACCGCCGCCCAGATCGTAGACCGCGATGGTCTTGCCGTCCTTCTTGTCGAAGCCGTAGGCCAGCGCCGCAGCGGTCGGCTCGTTGATGATACGCAGCACTTCGAGGCCCGCGATACGCCCGGCGTCCTTGGTCGCCTGACGCTGGGCGTCGTTGAAATAGGCGGGAACCGTGATGACGGCTTTCTCGACCTTCTCGCCCAGATAGTTCTCGGCGGTTTCCTTCATTTTCTGCAGGATAAAGGCGCTGATCTGGCTGGGGGAGTATTTCTCGCCCGCCGCTTCCACCCACGCATCGCCGTTCTCGGCCTGGATGATGCTGTAGGGAACCAGCTCCTTGTCTTTGCGCGTGGTCGGATCGTCGTAGGAGCGGCCAATGAGGCGCTTGATCGCGAACAGCGTGTTGGTCGGGTTGGTGACGCCCTGACGCTTGGCGGGATGCCCGACCAGACGCTCGTTATTGGCGGCAAAGGCCACGATCGAGGGGGTCGTGCGCGCGCCCTCGGCATTCTCTATCACCTTCGCGTTCTTGCCATCCATGATGGCCACGCAGGAATTGGTGGTTCCCAGATCTATCCCAATGACTTTAGCCATGATTTCCTAGTCCCTTTGCTATTACCTTACAGGCTATATAGGCAAGAATTCGCCCAATACAACCTTTTTGACCAGATTTTTTAACAAATCTGTAACCTGCGGCTGCTAGCCTTGTTCCCGTGGAAATCCGCATATAGGGCAGGAACCAGAACGTGGCAATACAGGAGTGGAACAATCCATCCGTACTTTCCCGCATCGACACCGGGCGCGATGATGGCGGCCTGAACGCGGTCATCTACCCGCCGGACGCCGCCCATGCCGACAAGGCGGCGGGCCTGAAGGAATATCTGGAGCAGCAGGGGCTCACGGTCTATGACGACCGGCTGAAAGAGCCGGATCGCGATGTGCTGGAGATCACGGGATTCGCCTCCGAGCAGGATGCGCGCTATTCCGAGACGCGCCTCGCCCGCGTGGGCTTCGTGGCGAAATACGATCCCGCCACCCGTTCCCTGCATGTCGAGGGAACCAACGCCAAGCCCAAACTCGGCGCGGTCTACCGCGAATTCGAGCAGCAGGGCTATGACGTCGCGGCCAGCCTGCGGCCGGGGAAGGAAACTCCCGTACTCCGCGTGCGGGGATTCGCGTCGGAGCCGGCGCTCTTTTCGGCGCTGGCCCAACAGGGCTATGTCGCCGGCCCCGCACCCATCGACCGCATGGCCGGGAAGTCGCCGCTCGAAAAACTGCGGCTCAAATTCCTGGAGAATCCCAAACGCTATAGCGGCGTCTCCAACCTGCTGGCGGCGGTCATCAACATCACCTCCGGCATATTGCGCGGCAATTTCGGCGAGGCGGCGATGGGGGCGGGGTTCGCCATCAGCAACGTCAACCTTACCATCGGCCCGCGTGCGCCGGTCGATTCCGAAGAGGTCTTCAACCGGGTGAAGCGCGATTTCACGGTGGGGGAGGGAGCGTACGATTTTACCAAGCATTCCGGTTTCACCGTGGGGCGCGGCGGCTACGGATCGGCGGTCGATGGGCTGCTCAATTTCCGCGAGGATTATGCCACCGAGATCGCCGGCATGTTCAACGTGGTGAGCGGCTCAATGGCCGCGCGCGGCGGCTATATCGACGGCAAAAAACGCACCGTGCTGGAAGGCGATGCGAAATACCCCACGCAGATAAAGGACAAGCTCGCGCAGGCCGGGAAGGACGTCACCAGTCTGGACGGTTGGCAGACGGTCGCCACCGGGGTGCGCGGCAGAAGCGGTCTGGTCAGGGACGGCATTCCCGATGTCGCGCTGGATGCAAAGACCGGCCGTCCGACGGTGGAAAAGCAATGGGATACGCCCTATACCTTCTCCGGGCCGCTGCTGGTGCTGGGATACCTGCCCGCGCTGCTCGTTCCGCCGCGCGGCACGGATACCAAGCCGCTGGTGGATTACGAGCGGATGGGCGCGGGCATCCGCCGCATCCCGCTGCTGGGGCCGGTGGTGGGCGGCATCTGGGACAGCGCCGCCATGGGCGCGGTGAAGCGTTCTTTCGTCGGGAAATTCTTCGACAAGATCATCGACCAGCCGCGTAAATGGGCGGGCACGCTGGGCGTCATCCATTCTGGCCAGCAGATACTCTTCGCGCTGCGCGAGGGGATATTCACCAATCCGGTCTGGCTGGAGGGTTACAAGGAGAAATTCAGCAAAGAGACCGACGGGTTTCTGCGAGAGAAGATCGCCACGGAGCCGTTCACGACCATTCTGAGCGGCGTGGACAGCCCGCTCGTCGAGCGGGAGCATCCGCGCCGGAAAGGCACGGCATGGCAATTATCCGACGAGGCACGCGCGGCGTATAAGGCGTCCGTTGCAGCGTATGAGGCCGACCCCGCGAAGGGCGATGAGCAGACCTACCGCGCGGCATTACTGCTGGGAACCTATGACCTTGAGGACGTGGCAAGCAAGAAGGAAAAATCCTGCTACCAGAAACTCATCGATCTGCATGAGAAGAAGCTGGGCACGGAAGAGCGCGTCATCCCCGATGAGGAGCGTACCGCGTACCAGAAGGCCCTCAACCGCAGGAATTACGACGAGATGCACGGACGGCGCAATCTCTTCGTGCGCCGTCTTTCGGCGTTCTCGCTGCTGTTCATCGGAAATTTCCTGTTCTCGCGCATCGACGCCAAACGCGGCGAGGTGCTGACCAACGCTGCCGAAAGCGCGCTGGATCGCACCGACGTCTACGCCCGCGCCGCGAATTTCGTGAAGGAGCAATCGCCGGAGCAGCAGGAGCAGGCGCGCGAGAAATTCGCGCTGGCGCTTTCGCTGCAACCAGAATTCGCCGGTATCTCCAAGGAGCAGATCGCGGAGGACATCGCCGCCAAGATGCAGGGACGCGCCTCCAGCCTTGAGGTTGCGGCGCGGGCGATCCCGTCGCCATGGAATGCCGAGCGTCCCGTGGCGGATGTTGCGGCTGCGCCCGCGACGGCGCACGCAGACAAGGTGCAGCGCAAGACCCTCGACACGCTGCTCAATCCGGCTGCTGCCGCACCGGTCGCGTCCCCTTCGCTCTAAACGAAATCTGCCGCCATGCTCCCCTTGCGTTTGCGGGGGCGACTTAGTATGCTGCGCTCTCGACTTCCTATCATAAGAAAGCAGCGATCATGCAACATACGGTTTCGTCCTACGACGGGGAACTGAAAGCCCTCAACCAATCCATCCTCGACATGTGCGCGAAGGTGATCAAGCAGGTGGAGATCGCCGTCAAGGCGTTGCAGACACGCGACCAGAAGCTGGTCGATAAGACCGACCGCATCGATAAAGAAATAAATCAGCTCGAGCGCGAGGTGGAGGATCAGGCGACCATCGTGCTGGCGCTGCGTAACCCCATGGCGGTGGATCTGCGCTTCGTCACCGCGTCGCTCAAGATGTCCACGGTGCTGGAGCGCATGGGCGACATCGCCAAGAAGATCGCCGGGCGCGCCATGGAAATGGAATCCGTGCCGGAAGCGGAGTTGATGAAGAAGCTTGAGGTCATGGCCAAGGTGGTGCTGGAGATGATCGGCACGGTGCGCGAGTCCATCGATACCCGCGATCTCGACAAGGCCAAGGCCGTTTGGGCACGCGACGACGAGATGGATTCGCTCTATGAGCATTTCTTCCGCGAGGTGCAGGAGCGCATGATCGCCAATCCCAAAGAGGCGAAGAATTATACGCACATCATCTTCGCCGCGAAGAATTTCGAGCGCATGGGCGACTACGCCACCAATCTCGCCAAGTCGGTGAATTACATCGCCTCGGGCACGCGCTCCTTCCGCAAACCCGCCGGGAAGGCAAGCTGACGGTGTCTGCGGCTGCCGTCCGTCCGCGCCCCGTCGTCCTGTGCATACTCGACGGCTGGGGTTGTTCCGATTCTCCCGAGCATAACGCCATTGCCCGCGCGCGCACGCCCAATCTGGGGCGGCTGAAGAGCATGTTCCCGCACAGCACGTTGGAAACCTCCGGCCTCGCCGTCGGGCTGCCCGAAGGGCAGATGGGCAATTCCGAAGTGGGGCATATGAATATCGGCAGCGGCCGCGTGGTGATGCAGGAACTGCCGCGCATCGATATGGCAGTGAAAGATGGTTCACTCGCCAAGAAACAGCCGCTCGCCGATCTGATCGCGGCGCTCAAGAGATCCGGCGGTGCATGCCACCTGATGGGGCTGCTCTCGCCGGGCGGGGTGCATTCGCATATGGATCATCTGGCGGCACTGGCGGGCATCGTCGCCGGTGCGGGCGTGCCGGTACGGGTGCATGCGTTCCTGGACGGGCGCGACACGCCGCCTTCGAGCGCGGCGGAATATGCCGCGCAGTTCGAGCAGGCCATCGCGGGCAAGGGCGCCATTCGCATCGCCACGGTGAGCGGGCGCTACTACGCCATGGATCGCGATAAGCGATGGGATCGGGTGGCGAAAGCGTATGATACCCTCGTCCACGCGAAGGGCGCGCGCTGCGCCACCCTCGGCGAGGCGATCGAGAAAAGCTATGCGGGCGGCGTTACCGATGAGTTTGTCATTCCTGCCGCGCTCGGCGATTATGCCGGGATGAACAAGGGCGACGCGCTGCTCGTAGGAAATTTCCGCGCCGACCGCGTGCGGCAGTTGTTGAGCACGCTGCGGATGCCGGAATTCGATGGCTTCGCGCGCGGTGCGCTACCGGAGTTTTGCGCTGCGGTGGGCATGACGGAATACGCCTCCACGCTGACTCCTTATATGCAGACCTTGTTCCCGCCCGAGTCGCTCGGCAACGGGCTGGGCGAGATCGTCGCCGACCGGAGAATGAAGCAGCTGCGTATCGCCGAAACCGAGAAATACGCGCATGTGACCTTCTTCTTCAACGGCGGGCGCGAACAGGAATTTGCGGGCGAGGAGCGTATCCTCGTGCCGTCGCCCAAGGTCGCCACCTACGACCTCCAGCCGGAAATGTCGGCGCGCGAGGTGACCGACCATCTGGTGGATGCCATCAATGACGGGCGCTTCGATTTCATCGCGGTCAACTACGCCAATACCGTCATGGTGGGGCACACCGGCATCGAGGCGGCGGCGATCCAGGCCGTGGAGGCCGTGGATCATTGTATCGGACGGCTCTGGGAAGCGGTCGAGCGGGCGGGCGGACTGCTCGCCATCACCGCCGATCACGGCAATGCCGAGCAGATGTGCGATCCCGACAGCGGCGGGCCGCATACGGCGCACACCACCAACCCCGTGCCGTTCCTGCTGTGCGGGAATGCCGCCAAGGGGCTGCGGTTGAATCATGGAAAACTCGCCGACATCGCGCCGACATTGCTCACGCTGATGCATCTCCCCATTCCGCCCGAGATGACGGGGGATGTGCTTATACTCCCCTCCCCCCGCAGGGGGGAGGACGGGAGGGGGGCATGAGGAAACACCGAACGCTCCAAAGCCCCCACCCCAACCCTCCCCCTACGGGAGAGGGAGTTTTGGCGTTCGTGTTGTTGTTAGGATTGATATTTTTCGTGCCATTCCCTCTCCACGCTGCCAGCCCCGATGCCGAGTTGAAGGAAGTGGAGATACAGCTCGAAGGCGCGTCGAAGGAACAGGAGGCGCTCGAAGCCAAGGCATCGGAAGTATCCCGCGATCTCAAATCCTCGCAGGAGGCGCTGGTCACGCTCGCGCGCAAGCTGCGTGAGAATGAGCGCGCGCTGGGGCGGGTCGAGAAGGATCTTGCGCGACTGACGGCAGAAGAAGCCGCGCATAAGGAGGCGCTGGAGCAGCGTCAGGCATCGCTCGCCAAGGTGATGGGCGCGATGGTGAATCTGGGTATCGTGCCGCCGGAAGCTGTGCTCGCCATGCCCGGCGAGGCGAAGGACACCATCACCGCCACGGCGGTGCTCGAAACCGTGCTCAAGAATCTGGAAACGGAATCTGCGGCACTGCGCGATGAGATGGCCGCCGGGGACAAGATCCGCGCCGAAGCGGAGCTGGTGCGCGCGAAACTTGCCGATGAGAAGAAAGGGCTTGAGGCCAGCCGTGACGAGATGAAGCAGGCGCGCCAAAAGCGCGAAAGCCTATACTCCAAACTCCATACCGATGTCGAGGATAAGAAGAAGGAGATGGCATCGCTCTCGGAGAAAGCGTCCTCGCTGAAAGACCTGTTCACCCGCCTGAAGCGGCTGGAGGATGCCCGCCCCGTCCCCAAGCCTAAGCCCGGATCCGGCAAGGCATCCGTGGCGAAGCCCGAACCCGTGATCACGCACCGCGAAGGCAAGGGGTTCAGTAAGGCCAAAGGCAGCCTTACGCCGCCGGTGATGGGGGCCATCGTGTCGCGGTTCGGCAGCGCGCTTTCTGCCGGGAACGCCGCGCAGGGCATCAAGATCGCCTCACGCGAGAACGCGCAGGTGGTTTCCCCCTATGACGGCGAAGTGGTATACACCGGGCCCTTTTTGGATTATGGTAACATGCTCATCATACGGCACGACAAGCATTATCACACACTGATCGCCGGAGTCGCGGCGATACAGGTGAGTCCGGGACAGTTTGTCTTGGAAGGCGAGCCGGTTGGTGCTATGGGTAATGCCGACAGTGATGCGGACGGCGGGAATCCGCGCCTCTATATGGAAATACGAAAAGACAACAAGCCGGTCGATCCCGCCCCCTGGCTTGCACAACATACAGAAGGATGACTCGATGCGTAGGTTTTTGCAGGTAGCAATCGGCGTTACGTGGCTGCTCGTACCATTCACCGCATGCGCGGAACAGATCACGGCGGAATCGTCCCCCGCGCCCGTCGCCGACACGTATGAAATGCTCAACCTGTTCGGCGACATCTTCGAGCGCGTTCGTACCGATTACGTCGAGGAGAAGACCGACGACCAGCTCATCGAATATGCCATCAACGGCATGCTCTCGTCGCTCGACCCGCACTCCGGTTATATGAATGAAAAAGAATTTCAGGAAATGCAGGTGCAGACCAAGGGTGAGTTCGGCGGTCTGGGCATCGAGGTCACCATGGAGAACGGGCTGGTGAAGGTCGTGTCGCCCATCGACGACACCCCGGCCTTCAAGGCGGGCGTGAAGTCCGGCGATTACATCAGCCATATCGACGGCGAGCAGGTGATGGGCCTGACCCTCTCCGAGGCGGTCGAAAAAATGCGCGGGCCGGTCGGAACCAAGATCACGCTTACCGTACTGCGCGAGGGAGAGGCCGAACCGCTCGAACTGCCCATCATGCGCGATATCATCACGATCCAGTCGGTGCGTAGCCGTGCGGAGGGCAACATCGCCTATGTGCGTATCACCTCTTTCTCGGAGCAGACCTACAGCGGCCTCAAATCCGCTGTCGAAAGCCTCCAGAAACAGATCGGCAAAGACAAGCTGAAGGGCCTCGTGCTCGACCTGCGGAATAATCCGGGCGGATTGCTCGATCAGGCGATCGCCGTGTCGGACGGATTCCTCGAACAGGGCGAGGTGGTATCCACGCGCGGACGTACGCCGGACAGCATCCGCCGCTATAACGCACGCTCCGGCGACCTGCTGGGCGGCCTGCCCATCGTGGTGCTCATCAACGCGGGTTCCGCGTCGGCGTCGGAGATCGTTTCCGGCGCGTTGCAGGATCATAAGCGCGCGGTCGTCATGGGCGAAAAATCCTTCGGCAAGGGTTCGGTGCAGACGGTCATCCCGCTGCCGGGACATGGCGCGATGCGGCTCACCACTTCGCGTTACTACACGCCGTCGGGTCGCTCCATTCAGGCCGAGGGCATCGTGCCCGACGTGATGGTGGAGCCCTCCAAGGTGGTGACGCTGAAAGAGGAGCGCAAAAAGGAAGCCGATCTCCGTGGCAGCCTGAAGAACGAGCAGCAGCAGAAGCTGCTCCAGATGGCCGAGGAGAAGAACAAGGGCAAAGCGCCGAAGCCCAAGGCCGATGATGAAAGCGCGACCAAGGATAGCGACGCCGCTGCCGAGGATGCGGGCGAAGTGGCGGATTATCAGCTACAGCGTGCGCTCGACCTGTTGCAGGGGATCTCGCTCTATAAGGGGTTGTCGGCGGAGAAGGGCGGAATGTCTGTCATGCCGGTGGGAGAAGCCGTACCCGCCAGCGAGTGAGTAAACCTCTTATGTCCGGTAGAAAGAGCACGGCATGGCGCGCAGATCGATAAAGGAATGGCCGCTGTCGCTGTGGGCATGGGGGGCGGTGAGTCTGCTGCTGCTGGCGCTGCTTTCCAGTCAGCTCTATGCCATCTTCACGGTGTCCGGCGAGGCCACGGCGGATTCCGTCGCAGCCGGTCAGCGCGTGGTCTATAAGGTCGCGACCAAGGAGATGCTGTCGCGCACGCCGCCGAAGATTCCGGAAAAGAAGGCGGCGTCCGAAGAGGTTATGCCTGAGGAGGAAGCTCCCACGGCAGAGGCTCCTGCCGATACCGCTGAAGATCCTGCGGATGAAGCGGCGACTCACGAAGCAGACGTTGCGGAGCCGGTGGCGGAAGAGGCTGCTGCGGAACCTGCCGCGACACCACCGGAACCGGATGCTCATCACGAAGAGGCGGCTCCCACGCCGCCTGCCACGGGCCCGTTATGGCAGCGTAACGCGATGGGGTTCGCCAATCCCGAACATCAACCGATCATCGTGATCGTCATCGCGCAGGCAGGGCTCAGCAAATCCTCGACCGAAACGCTGCTTGAGGCGTTGCCACCGCATGTCACGCTCTCGTTCTCTCCCTACGCTGATGCGCTCGCCGACTGGGTGAGCAAAGCCCGCGCGAAAGGGCACGAGGTGATGCTCGACCTGCCCATGGAGCCGGTGGATTATCCCCTGAGCGATCCCGGCCCGCTGGGGCTGCTTACCAGCAACAGCGCGGAGGAGATCACCCAGCGGCTGGATACGCTGCGGGAGCTCACGGAAGGCTATGTGGGCATGATGAGCCCGATGCGCGAGCAGTTCACCCGCCGCACGGATATATCGGAGACGATGCTGCGCGCGCTCCAGACCCATGAGCTGATGTTCCTGCTGGGCCAGCCGGGGGATGCGCCGGAATTCACCGAATTGCAGAAGAGCGTCAAGGCGCAGGTGCTGTTCGCCGATGTGCAGATCGACATGACCCCGGCGCGCGCCGCCATCGAGGCCCAGCTTGCAGCACTGGAGGCCAAAGCCCGGGAGCGCGGGTTCGCGGTGGGGGTGGCGCAACCCTATCCTGTGACGGTGGATGCGCTCGCCGGATGGGCGGAGGCGCTGAGCACGCGCGGAGTGTTGCTGGCGCCCGCCAGCGCTGTGTTGCGCGGGGAATGGCAGATGCCCGCCGCCGCTACACCCGCAGCGACTCAGGAAGAATCCGCGCCGGTCGGAGCCGTGACGGCGAAATAGGGCACGCATGACAAGAGCGCGCAATGACGACGATTATCGCCCCGGAGTGGGCATCATCCTGTTGAATGCGAAAGATCGTGTGTTCGTGGCGCAGCGCATCGATTCTCCGGGCCCGGCATGGCAGATGCCGCAGGGCGGCATCGATGCCGGGGAGAGCCCGCAGGAGGCGGCGTTACGCGAGCTGGAAGAGGAAACCGGTACGGCGCTGGCGGAGATGCTCCACGAAATGCCCGGGTGGTTCTATTATGAATTGCCGGATGCGTTGTGCCAATCGCTCTGGGGCGGAAGATTCTGCGGTCAGCGGCAGCGGTGGTTCATACTGCGCTTCACCGGAACGGATGCAGACATCAATATCGCCACCGCGCATCCGGAGTTCTCGGCGTGGCGGTGGGTATAGCCCGCGACGCTTCCCGATCTTATCGTGCCCTTCAAGCGAGAGCTATACCGGGATCTGGCCGGACGGATTCAGGCGTTCCTGCAGGGCAGGCAATAAAAAACGCCCCGGCCGCGCGAAGCGTACCGGGGCGTCTTTATCTGTAAAGCATTCCAACGATCCCAGAAGGGATCGTAGGCATTAC